>DASXLB010000029.1 GCA_036496585.1 Vicinamibacterales bacterium | reverse complement strand
GTGCTAACGGTGCTGGTGCTGAGGGTGCTGAGGGTGCTGAGGGTGCTGAAGGTGCTTGCGCTGAAGGGGCCAGGGGTGCCGAAGGTGGCGGTGCCGAGGGAGAGGGGGGCGAAGATGCTGCCGGGACTGCGGACGGGGAGGAGGCAGCGCGGTCGGGTGCGGGGGAGGGGGCGGCGCCGGTGGCGCGTTGGTTGGCTCGTTGGGCTTCGAGAGATCGGAGCGCGCGCAGTTCGTGGCTCAGGGCCTCGAACCGGCGTTCGAGCTGCTTCGTGCGCGCGAACAGGATGATGACGGCGATCGGCACCCCCAGCGAGAGCGCCGCCACGATCGCCAGCACCAGCAGCGCGAGAAGGCCTTCGCCGATCACGCGACCGGCTCCTCGGCCCCGGCGGCGAGGTTGCGCACGGCGCGCAGGTCGACCTTACCGGTGCCGAGCGTCGGCACCTGCTCGACGAACCGCAGGTCGTCGCGTTTCGGGATCCAGAGGCGCGGCAGCTCCGTCCGGCAGAGCCCTTCCCACAGTTGCGCCGCGGTGACGAGCGGATCGGTGTAGAAGGCCACCAGCCGCTCGCCGCGGGTGTCGTCGGGCACGGAGGTCACGACGCAGGTGTGATTCGCGTCGATCAGCGCCTGCACCTGCTCTTCGACCTTCATATGCGGCACCATCTCGCCGCCAACCTTGCTGAAGCGCGACAGGCGGTCGGTGATCCGGATGAATCCGGCTTCGTCGATGCACCCGATGTCGCCCGTGACGTACCAGCCGTCCCGCAGCGCCTCGCCGCTCTGTGCCTCATCGTCGAGATACCCGGCCATGCGGTTCGGTCCGTTCAGGAGGAGGAGCCCCTCGGTGTCGATCAACGGTCCCTCGCCGGTCGACGGGTCGACGATTTTCGCGACGACACCCGGCAGCGGGTGCCCGACCGATCCGGCGAGCGAGCCGCGCTGCAGGCTGCCGGCGCCGGCGACGTCCGGTGCGTTGACGGCGACGACCGGCGACATCTCGGTGCAGCCATAGCCTTCGAGCAGCATGATCCCGAACTTCTCCTTGAACGCCGCGGCAATCGGCTCGCGAAGCCTTTCGGCGCCGACCAGCGCGTAGCGGACGTGCGCGAACTGGCCGCGCTCGCACTTGCGGATGTAGCCGCCGTAGAAGGTCGGCGTGCTGACGAGGATCGTACCCTTCCAGCGTTCGGCCAGCTCGCCGATGCTCTTGCCGTCCATCGGGTTGGGGTGGAACACCGCCCCGAATCCCGCCACCAGCGGCAGCCACATCGTGACGGTGAATCCGAACGAGTGGAAGAGCGGCAGCACGCCGACCATCACATCGTCGTCGCGCAGCTGGAACACCTGTGCGACCGCGTCGATGTTGGCCACGATGTTGGCGTGCGTCAGCATCACCCCCTTGGGCGTGCCGGTGCTGCCGCTCGAGAAGACGATCGTCGCCAGCGAGTCGGAGGTGCCCTCGCTCGCGTACAGCGCGGACAACGCCGACGAGGGCAGGAGCCTGGCGATGATCAGTTGACGCACTTTGTCGAGGCGCGTGAACGACGCCATTACGTCCTCGAGCATCACCATGCCGTCGAGCGGCGCGATGTCCGCCTTCTGCAGAAAACGGCGCGAGGTGAGGATGGTCTCGAGGCCGCACCGCCCGATCGCCGACTGCATCCCCTCGCGTCCGGCGGTGAAGTTGAGGTTCACCGCCGTTCTGCCGGCGAGCGTGACGCCGACGTTGGCCAGGACGCCGCCGACCGACGAAGGCAGCATTAGCCCGATGCGCGACTGTCCCGTCGCGTGGCGCCGGACCCAGCGCGAGAGCAGCAGCGAGGCGGTCAGCGCCCGGCCGAAGGTGAGCGGCGGGGTCGCCGCATCCGCCATGCAGAAGGCGCCCCAGCGCCGCTTCGCGACGGTGATGAACCGGCGCCCGAGTACCTCACGGCGGTCCCGCCGGAGCGCGGTAGCGGTGGCGCCGAGCGACATCAGCGCCAGCCGCACCTCGGTGGCCGGCGTCGACGCGGGCAGCGGCGCGCCGAAGGCCACCGTGACCGGGTAGGGGATGCGCGCCGGGACCTTCCAGAAGAACCGCCCTTCCTTGAAGCTGAAGATGCTACCCCAGACGCGATCGAGGTAGACCGGCACGATCGGCACGTCGAGGCCGTCGACGATGCGCTCGAGGCCGCGCTTGAAGGGCAGCAGGTTGCCGGTGCGGCTGATCGACCCCTCCGCGAAAATGCAGACCACATGACCCGCCGCGAGTTCGGCGCGCGCCGCCTCGATCGCCTTCAGCGCCTCGCGTCCCTCGCCGACCGGAATCGCATGGAGCATCCGGAGCAGCGGGTTGACCGCCCAGTGCTGGAAATACGGCTTGTAGACCAGGAAGCGTACGAACCGCTGCATGCAGGCGCCGACGAGCGCGCCGTCGATGTGCGAGAGATGGTTGCAGACGAGCAGGGCCGGGCCGCGCGCCGGCACGTGCTGCTGCCCTTCGATGCGGATGCGGTAGATCGTGTGCGTGACCAGCCAGAGAGAGAAGCGCACCAGGAATTGCGGGACGACGCTCAGCACGTAGACGCTCGCCGCCACGGTGAGGCAGGCGAACACCAGAATGATGCGATCGGCCCCGAGGTGCAGCCGATCGGTCGCCACCCACAGCGCGGCCTGTGCCAGGAGGATGCCGACGGTGTTCATGACGTTGTTGGTCGCCATGATCCGTCCCTTCTCCTCGTTGCCGCTTTTCTGCTGGAGCAGCGCGTTGAGCGGGACGGCGAACAGGCCGCCGAAGAAGCCGACCAGCGCGAGATTGAGCGCCGCGAAGGCGAACGAGTGCGAGAAGGAGAGGAAGATCCCGAACACGCCCATGCCGATCGAGCCAATCGGCGCGAGGCCGAGCTCGACCCGGTCGCCAGAGAGACGGCCGGCCGACAGGCTGCCGGCCGCGATACCGATGGCGGCGAAGGTCAGCAGGACGCCGACGTAGCGATCGGCGAGGTGCATGACTTCGGTGCCGAAGAGGATCATCACCGCCTGCAGCAGCGCGCCCATGAACCAGAAGTAGGAGATGCCGATGACGCATTGCCACAGCGCCGGCTCCCGCCGCAGGCGTTTCACTCCGATGACCACGTCGCGCACCGGATTGAGCGACAGGCGCCGGCCCGGCGTCGCCGGCGCCACCTGCGGAATGCGGAAGCTCAACGCCGTGCCGACGATCGCGACCACGACGACGATCACCCCGATGATCCACAGCCGATCCTTCCAGGCGTCGAACAGCACCGAGCCGAGCGCCGTGCCGATGACGATGGCGGCGAACGTGCTCATTTCGAGCACGCCGTTGGCGCGGGAGAGATCGCTGTCGGGAAGGACCTCCGGCAGGATGCCGTATTTCGCCGGGCTGAAAAACGTCGCCTGCACCGCGATGAGGAACAGGGTGACGTAGGTGAGCTGCAGGTGGCCGGTGGCGAACGCCACGAGCCCGAGCGCGGTGGCCAGGATCTCCAGCGACTTGGTGACGACCAGCACGGTTCGCTTGCTGTAGATGTCGGCCAGCTGTCCGGCATAGCCGGAGAAGAGCAGGAAGGGCAGGATGAAGATCGCGCCGACGATCGACAGCTGTCGTCCGGATGCCGCCTGGGTCGCGGCGTGGATCGCGACCATCGAGACGACGATCTTGAACAGGTTGTCGTTGAACGCCCCCAGGAACTGCGTCCACAGGAAAGGCTGCAGTCCGGGGCGGCGGAGCGTGTCGCGATAGCTGTGCGCGGTCATGCTGTCTCCTTGCCACCCACGATAGAGCAGCCGCGCGCGGCCGTCCTGAGCAAACCCTGAGAAATGCTGACCACGACCTGGCTATCCGAGCGCGCGCTCGGCTAGCCGGGCCAATATGGCCCGGATCGGCGGGGTTTCGGCGAGGTGGCGCAGCAGCGGCTGGACGGGAAGCTCCCACCCGGCGAATCCGGGTGGGGCTTCCTCGAGGACCTGGCCGAGGACGGCGGCCGCCTGCGCCTGATCCCCCTGGACCGCCAGCAGCGCGCCCGTCGCCAGGGCCGCCTCGATTGGCTTACTGGCCCGCATGTCGGCAATCGCGGTCTCGGCGCGCGCGAACGACGAGCCCGTCGTCATGGCCGCGCCGACGAGGGCGAGCGGATGCGCGGGGAAGATCGCAAGTGCCTCGCGGAACGCCTCGGCCGCAGCCGCGCCGCGGCCATCGCGAACGAGCGCGCCGCCGCGGCCGAGCCGCGCGTACATCGCGTACTCGCGCCCGTAGAGACGTTGGGGCTCGGCGAGCGCGAGCTCGCGGTCGAACTCCTCGAGGGCTTCGGTGACGTCTTCCTGGGCGAGCCGCACCAGTCCGAGCAGCCAGTGCAGGCCGAGCGCCGGATAGCGATCGCCGCGCGCGATCTGCCGATCCTGCACCGCCGTGCCGTGCTGCAGCACCCGTTCCGCTTCGGCGAGGTGGCCGCGCGCCACGTGCACCATGGCGGTCTGAAAGTACGAGAACGCGAAGTCAGGGTAGACGGCGAGCGTGGCGGCTCCTGCCCGCAGCCGCTCGTCTCCCCAGGTCGCATGGCCGAGCCTGAACAGATGGCGCCAGTTGCCGGGCTCGAGCGCCACCGCCCGGCGTGCGGCGCGGATCGCTTCTGGTGACTCCCACGAGCTGACCAGGATCATGGCGAGCGCGCCGTGGGCTTCCGCAAGATGCTCGTCGAGCTCGATGGCACGCCGCGCCTCCGCGGCCGCGCGCGCGAGACGCGGCCGCTCGGGATGGTTGTCGGTGCGCGTCGACTCGTAGAGCGCCAGCTCCGCCGACGCCAGCCCGGTGTGCGCCAGCGCGTATTTCGGATCGATCGCAATCGCCCGCTCGAAATCGGCGATCGCCGCCGGCAGCGCCTGGACGTCGAGCGTGTCGACCTTGAGCCACCCTTCGACGAGCGCGCGATAGGCGTCGAGGCTCGGGGTGTCACGATGACGCGGCGCGGCGTCGCCGGCGACGCCGAGCTCTCGCGCGAACAGGGCCGCGACCTGATCCTGCAGAGCGAAGATGTCAGACAGGCCGCCGTCCACCTTGGCGTCAGCGATTGCGTCGCCGCTCGGCACGTCGACGATCCGCGCGGTGACGCGAACCCGCTCGCCGTGGCGCTGAAAGCTGCCGACCACCACGAGACGCACGCGAAGCGCCAGGGCGATGTCCTGAAACGCCGCGTCGGGCCGGCGCGCCGCTTCCACCACCCGCCATCGATCGATCACCTTGAAGCGCCCTGACGCCGCGAGGTCCGCGCTGACCGTTTCAGCGATCCCCGCCGACAGCCACGCCGCATCGGCGTCGCCGCTCAGGTTGGTGAAATCGAGCACCGCGAGCGAGTCGTCGTCGATCGGCGCCGCGCCGCCGGTCGGCGCGGACGCCGGCTCGGGCAGCGGCGTCACCGGCGCCACGAAGCGGTAGCCGCGGCGGGCGACGGTCTTGATGTAGGTCGGCGCGGCCGGCTCGTCGCCGAGCGTGTCGCGCAGCTCGGAGACCGCCTGCGCGAGGGCGTTGTCGGTGACGTTGGCGTCGCGCCAGAGCGCGTCGAGCAGTTCTTCCTTGGTGACGAGCTCGCCGGCGTGGTCGAGGAGGAGCAGCAGCAGGTCGAGCAGCTTCGGCGTCAGATCGAGCTGCACGCCGCCGCGCATGACGCGGTAGCCGGATCGATCGACGAGGAAGGGCCCGAAGCGGTACGCGGCTACCACCGGCGTAGCTTACTGCGGGGGCTGGGCTCGCACGGCATCTGCAGGTTGTGGGTTCCGCGAATTGGCGTTCCGGCTGCGGGATTCTGCGTAAATGCCAGTTGCAATCGCCGGCGAGCGAGCGCCGCGAGTAAGCCACGCGACAGGAGCGCGCCGGCGCAGCGCGCGCGAGGGAACGTGTACGGGAGTCCGAGGGGCGACGCCCCTCGGATGAGACTAGATCGGGCGGCCGATCCGATCCTGGAGCCGTTCCCGGTAGCCTCGGCTGAGTGTCAGGCGCGTGCCGTTCTTCAGGAACACCACGTACTCGCCGTTGAACCAGGGCTGCAGTTCTCGGACCTGTTCGATGTTGACGATGTGGCAGCGGTGGATGCGGACGAACGTCTCGGGCGACAGCTTTCCCTCGACGTTGTTCATGGTCTCGCGGATCAGGTGCGAGTCGTTGCCGACGTGGAGCTTGACGTAGTTGCCGGCGGCTTCGATCCAGTCGATCTCGGAGGTGCGCACGAAGAAGATGCGGCCGCCCGACTTGACCACGAAGCGATCCGCCCGCGCCTTGGTGGGACGCAGATCGTTGACGATGGCGGCGAGCCGCCGTTCGATGTCGCCCTCTTTCTGCTTGTCGAGCTGCTGGTTGGCGCGCGTCAGCGCCTGCCGGAACCGTTCGCGATCGAACGGCTTGAGAAGGTAGTCGAGCGCGTGGACGTCGAAGGCACGGAGCGCGTAGCGATCGTAGGCGGTGACGAACACGACGAACGGCATCTTGTCGGCGCCGACCGCGTCGATGACGTCGAACCCGTCGCCGCCAGGCATCTGGACGTCGAGGAAGACCAGATCGGGGTTGAGCGTCGCGATCGCCTGTGCGGCCGCGGCGCCGTCGCCGGCCTCGCCGGCCACCTCGAAGCCCGAGTCTTCGCTCAGCAGGGAGCGGAGGCGCTCGCGCGCGAGCGGTTCGTCGTCGACGATCAGAACGCGGGTCGGGGCGGTGTGCATAGGCTTAGGCCACGCGGAAGGCGGCCGCGGCGCCACCGGACGCCGGCAGCCGCTGGAATGGGATTTCGATCAGCACCGAGAGTCCGCCGTCGCGATCGGAGAACTCCAGGCGATACAGCCGTCCGTAGAGGCAGTCGAGGCGGTCGCGGGTGTTGGCCAGGCCGACACCGGTGCGCAACGCGCGCAGCGTCCCGACCTGCAGGCCGCCGCCGTTGTCGTGCACCTGCATCCACAGGCGCTCGCCGTTGCGGCCGGCGCTGATGTGGACGTGATTGCCGCCATGCCGCCCGGCGATGCCGTGCTTGATCGCGTTCTCGACGAGCGGCTGCAGGATCATCCGCGGCACTTCGCCGTCGAGCGCGTCGGGATCGAGGCTCACGCTTGCTCTGAGACGATCCGGGAAGCGGATCTGTTCGATGTCGAGGTATTTCTGCAGGAACTCGATCTCCTCCTTCAGCGAGACGATCGGCTCGCCGCTGCGGTCGAACGTGATGCGGAGCAGATCGCTCAGGCGGCTGATCATCCGGTCGGCGGAGTCGGGATCACGGTGCACGAGCGTCGAGATCGCGTGCAGCGTGTTGAACAGGAAATGCGGGTGCAGCTCCGCCTCGAGTGTCTTCAGCCGCGCCTGCACGACCTGCATTTCGAGCTGCGTCGCGCGCAGCTTGCGCTGCTCCGACTCGCGGAAGAAGGCGATCGCGTGACTGGCGCCGACGATGACCGCGTAGACCATCAGGCTCCAGTCGAGCTGTTCGAAGATGATTCGCTGGAAGAACTCAGGCCAGGTCGCCCCCGGCCACTTGCCGGCGTTCTCCCAGAGCAGGAAACGCGTGCCGATCATGCCCGCGAAGCAGGCGAGCCCGAAGAGCAGCGCGCCGACCGCGTGCGCGAAGACCGCCCGCACCTTGTGACCGTTGACGAACGGAAACCGCCGCGCCCCCCATACCACGGCCGGCGTCAGCAGCGCCGGCACGTACCAGTAGGCCAGGTTCAGCGCCAGGAGCTTGCCGGGATGAATCGGCGTTCCAGGCTTGCTGTTGACGAGGGTGAGCCGCCACGCCTGAAGCCATGAGAAGACGCTCAGGGTCGTACAGAGGCCGAAAACCCAGCCCCAGGGAGGCGTCCACGTTTTCCGCATCCGAGCAGTATCCGCAGGGCGCGAAACGCTCGTCAACAGCGTAATTTCCGTCCCTGTCCTGATGCCGTTCGTCACGCTCGACGGCATGTTCATCACAGGTCAGCCGCCACCACGATGAGCGTCGCGTCGTCCTGCAGACGTCCGCCGGTGAACGTCGCCACGGCGTCGACCAGCCGTGCCTGCAGCGCCGGCGCGGAACAGGCGCGATGCCGGACGGCGGAGTCCAGCAGTCGGGGTTCACCGAACTCGTCGTCGGCCGCATTGCGCGCTTCCGTCAGGCCGTCGGTGAAGAAGACGAGGCGATCGCCCGGCGCCAGGAGCACCTGCGCCTGCTCGTAGTCGGCATCCGGAATGACACCGAGCACAGGGCCGCCGCTGTCGAAGCGCTCGACCGCGCCATCGGCGCGGATCAGCGCGGGCAGGTAGTGTCCGGCGTTGCAGTAGGTGAGGACGCCGTGGACCGCGTCGAGAACGCAGTAGAAGAAGCTGATGAAGCGTCCTTCGGCGATGTTGCCGCAGAGCACCCGGTTGACCTGCCGACAGAGCGCCTGCGGCTCGACTGTCTCCGACGCGAAGGCGCGCACCGCCGCCTGCAGGTTCGACATCAGCAGCGCCGCCGGCACGCCTTTGCCGACGACGTCGGCGATCGAGAGGGCGATCAGGTTGTCGCCGAAGCGGATCACGTCGAAGCAGTCGCCGCCGACGCCCGACGCGGGTTGCCAGCTGGCCGCGATTTCCCACCCGTCGATCTGCGGGATCTGCTGCGGCAGCAGCCGCCGCTGAATCGCGAGCGCCTCGGCGAGGTCGCGGCGCTCCGCCGCGTCGGTCAGACGCCGCGCCCGGCCGGCGGCGATCTCCTGCCGCAGCGTCGCCAGCAGCTGCTGGTTGTCCCACGGTTTCTGCACGAAGTCGCGCACGCCCCGGCGCATCGCTTCGACCGCGAGGTCGACGCTTCCCCAGCCGGTCATCACGACCACCGGCAGCAACCGATCGATTTCCTGCACGCGCGCGAGCAGGTCGATGCCTTCGCGCCCGGAGGTCGTGTCTCCCGTGTAGTTGAGATCCATCAGCACGAGATCGAACGGGCGCGCCTGCAACGCCGCGAGCGCCGCGTCGGGCGACGTCACCGCGTGGAACTCGATGCCCTGCCCTTTGAGCAGGAGCTGGAGCGCGTCGAGCAGATCGGGCTGATCGTCGGCGATCAGAATCCGCGGCGCGCCGGCGTCCACGACGGAGGCGATCATGTTGGAGCCCGCATTTTCCAAAGCGCGTGCCATCGGTGTGTTTGACGGATGAAACCGTAGAAACGTGCACTGCCCACTCGAATGGGCCGCCACGCTGTCCGCTTCCGCACAGTCCCGTCCCGGAAGCGAAGCGATCTGGCCCGTCCTGCCGCCGTGACGTCCCTGCAACGGCCCGTTCCTAGTAAGAGACGATGACGCGGGCTTTGCGGTTTGAAGTGATGGGGGCAGCTGTTCGAGATCCGCCCGGACGACCAACCACTTATGTCCTGATCGGCGCGCTGCTGACGGCGACCGCCGCGATGGCGACGTGGCGTCCGGCTCGGCGTGCGGCCGCGGTCGATCCGGTCGCTGCGCTTCGCGCCAACTGAACGTCGCCCGATCCCGTACGCGGCTGCCGTGGCAGATTCCTTGCCTGCCGGTGATCGAGCCGATGACCGCCCCGCAGGGCTGTGAGCCTAAAGGCCGGGCGGGGTAGCGGCCGATAAGTACTTCAATGCTCTGGTTTTTCGAACGCGACACCGCCAAGCTGCTGTACGAGATCCGCCGCCAGGTCGATGGTGACGATTTCGAACTCGTGCTGACATTTCCGGACGGCCGTCAGGAGATCGAGAAGTATCAGGATCCGCACGCGCTCATCGAGCGATCGCAGCGGCTGCAGGAGAATCTGCGGTTGCAGGGTTGGGTGCCTCCCGAGGCGGCCATCCCGCGCGCTGCCGCGCCGCGGATGCGCTACGCAGCCGGACAGACCCGCCAACCATTCCCCGTCGCGCCCGGTGTTCAGTGTGCCACGCGGATGCGCGTGGTGAGCGCCGGCGAGCCCGTGGGCTCGAACCACGTGCGACCCTCGGCGACCATGTCGAACTTGACGACATAGTCGCCGGGATCTGCGGGTGCCGCGAACGTAACGTGGACGATCACGGTGTCGCCAGGCGGCACCGCCCGCGGCAAGGGCACCCGCTGCGAGTCGCGGTCGATGAGCCGCGCCCCCGCATCGAGGAGCTGGAGACCCAGCTGGATTCCGCCAAGGCTGTTGCCGGATCGCCATGCGTCGCGACCCGTGTTCGTCACCGCCACGGTGAGCGGGACGCGGGCGGATGGTCGCAATGCCTCCGGCAGGCCGCGTGCGTCGATCGAGGCGCGATACGGCGCCGAGCTCGAAGACTGGCGGCGGCGCTTCGTGGCCATGATGAACGGATGCGACCGCACCGGCATCTGGAGCAGACGCACGAGCCGCATCGCGAACGCCTCTTCGAACAGCGGTCCTCGCTTGCCCGCCCCCGCGAGTTCCAGGAGCGCGCGCCCGAGCTTCTGGGCCGCGCGCATCGGGCGTTTCACGAGCGGCAACCGCATCCACGCGCGCCAGTCGTCGTCGGTCAACCTGAACTCGGGAATCACATAACTGATCGGACAGACGTACGCGTCGGCGAAGCCCGCGGCGCGACACATCTGGATGGTTGGTTCGATATGCACTTCCTGCTCGAGCACGCCGAAGTCGCTGGTCGCGGCGACCGACCACGGTTCCGTGGCGTGGCCGACGCCCGGCTCCGAGAACACGACCACGCCGTCTTCGTTCAGCACGCGGAACACTTCCCGTATGGCGGCGCCCATGTCAGGCACGTGGTGGAGGGCGCTCACGCAGATGGCTTTGGTGAAACTTCCGTCGATGAAAGGCAGGCGCTCGAGATCGCCGACGGTTGCGGGCAGCCCCCCGTTCGATCCGCGTTCGCGCGAGATGCGCAGCATGTCGAACGAGATGTCGACAGGAAAGGACCGCCGGCTCATGCGCGACAGCAGATCCGAGCACCAGCCGCCGCCCGCGCCCAGATCGAGGATTCGATCGTCGGCCGTCGGCCTCAGGAGGCGAAGGGCGACGACGAAGTCGTTGAGGATGTCGAGGCCTTCCTCGAACTGGTCGGTCCCCGGCGGCGAGAACGGCTTTGCACGCTCCCAGGCGCCGCCGCCGCTGCGGCGAAGGTAGTCTTTCTCTGCGGCCTTCGAATCACCCGCGTCTGACATGCGACAAGGGTAATACCACAGGGCCGAACGCGGACGCGGTCCGGCGCGTGGCCGTCGTGGTTATCGCGGGGGTGTCCGTCGCGCGGAGCCCTTGCGCAGGCGGATCGACCCGCCGAACGTTTCCAGCGTCACATCAGCGCTGCCGTTGCCCAGAGCCGTCGTCACGCGGCGGCCGCGCTGCAGATCCGACCGGGTGACCCCTTCGAGCGGCAGTTCGGTGCTGAAGCTTCCCTGGTAGGTGCGGATGGTGAAGGTCGCATTCACGGCGTCGGGCAGCCCCAGCAGCAGGTCGCCGTTGTGGGTGCCGAAACCGTAGTGGCCGCCGTCCTGGATCCGCCCCTCGTAGACGATGGTGCCGTTGACGGTCGAGGCGTCGACGCTCTTCGAGTCGATCCCGGTCATGGTGATCGTCCCGTTGACCGAATCGGCGCTGATCTCGCCGGTCGTGTCGGTGATCACGATCTTCTCGTTGACCGAGCTGACGACCACTTTGCCGCGCGTGCCCTCGACGTGCACTTCGCCCTCGACCGACTTGGCGGTGACGAGGCCCGAGCCCCCCTTGATGGTGACGTCGCCCCGGACGGTATTGGCGAACACCTCGCCCTGCATGCCGTCGACGGTGACGAAATCATAGGTGCCCTCGACGCGCACCGCCATCCACACCGGAGCGGTGATCTCGTAGTCGACCGATCCCTGCGGGCCCATCGTGGCCGACGCCGAGATGGCCAGGCCGGCGCTGGTCGGGCGGATGTCGACCCGCGTGCGCCCCTGATGGCGCGCGACGACGTGCACGCTGTCCTTGTTCCACGAGTGGATGATCACGTCGCCGGCGAAGTTGTTGACGAGCAGCCGCGCGCCGTGCTGCACCGGCACCATTTCGTCGGTCTGCGGAGGCCCGCTCCGCGGCGTCGCCCCCTGGGCCAGGACCAGCGCCAGCGCCAGTGTCGGAATCAGCATCGGGTGCTCACCATCAACTCCTGCCCTCGACGAGCGCCACGCTGCGGCGGAGCAGCGCCAGCTTGCGTTGGCGCGCCTCGGCCAGGTGGCTGTGCAGGTACACGTTTGCCGGATCGGTGGCGAGCGCGCGGCGGGACTGCTCGATCGCCTTGTCGATCGCATCGAGATTCACTTCGAGGATCTTGATCGTGCCGGGATCGAGCTGCGCCCGTCCGGCGGCCAGCGCCTGCTCGAGATCGGCCACCGCCTCGTCGTAGCGCGGATCGGCGAGTGCGACCGGCAACACGACCGGATCCGGATCGCTCGTGGCGGCGACCGGCGGCAGGTCGGTGACCCGTCCGCCGTGCTGCAGGACCCACACCCCGCCGCCTGACATCACCATCAGCGCCAGCCCCGCGGCCACGAGCTGCGGCAGGGTGAAAGAGACGCGCCGCCGGAGGCGCGCGGCGGCCGGCGCGAGAGGCTGGACTGCCGCCGTGACCCGACCGAGACGCGGCGCGATGCCCGGCCAGAGGTCGCCCGCCGGCGGGCGCGCCGACAGGCTGGCGGCGCGGGCGACGACCTCCCGCAACTCGGCGATGGTCGCCGCGCACGCCGCGCAGGATGCGAGATGACGGTCGAGGTCGGCCCGCACGGCCGGCTCGAGGTCGTCATCGACGTACTCCGACAGACGGTCGGTCCACGGATCGATCATTTCAGGTGCTTCCGCAGCATCATCCGGGCGCGGTGCAGCTGCGCCTTCGACGTGCCGGCCGAGATCTCCAGCAAGGTGGCAATTTCGTGGTGCTTGTAGCCCTCGACGTCGTGCAGCACGAAAATCTCGCGCGCGCCGTCGGGAAGCCGCTCGAGAGCCGTTTCGAAATCCATTCCCAGGTCGGGGCGCGCCCGCGGACTGGCCATGCGGTCGAAGACCGCCTCTCCGTCCACCAGGCGGGCGCGGCGTGCCTGATCGGTGCGAAACCGCTCGATCACGACGTTCACGGCGAGGCGGTGCAGCCAGGTCGAGAACGACGAGTCGCCTCGGAACGTCCCCAGCTTCTGCCAGACGCGCACGAACACGTCCTGCGTCAGCTCGTCGGCATCCCGGCCGGCGGTCATTCGCCGCACGAGGCTGTGCACCCGCGGCAGATGCAGCCGGTACAGCGCCTCGAACGCACCTGCGTCGCCCGCCGCGGCCCGCGCCACGTCGGAGAACCGCTCAGCCGAGACGGCCGCTCGAGCGGAGGATATGGGCGCCAGTGCCTCCAAGCTCCATCCTTACACCAGCTTGGATGGGGAGGCCGGGGAAAAGGTTGGAAGGGCGGCCCGGCGACCGTCCTATCGAAGTACCCCGTAGGGATCGATCGCTGTGCCTTCCCACCAGTGTTTGGCGGCGGTCAGGCGGAAGATCGCAAAATGCAGGTGGGGTGTGTCCTTCGGGGCATTTCCCGACGTACCGACGTAGCCGATGATCTGCCCACGCCGGACGAGGGCCCCTTCCGCGAGTCCGTCGGCGTAGTGTTCCAGGTGGGCGTAGTAGTAGGCATACTCCCGGGACGGATCGAACTGGTAGATGGTGGTGCCGCCGGCCTTGCTGAGAAACAGTTTGGCGATGGTGCCGTCCTCGACGGCAATCACCGGCGTGTTGCGCGGCGCCAGGATGTCGAGCGCTTCGTGCTCGCGCCCGCCCGAACGCGCGTCGTGAAATGTATGAGTGAGCTGGGCCGCGCCGACGCCCTGCACCGGAATCGTCAGCTTGCGGGCCGTGAGGTCCTTTGTGTCGTCCGATTCGGGAGCCACATCCTGCGCGCGCCCGCTCGTCGGCGCCGGCGCGCTGGCAGCGGCGCCCGGCGGTTCGTCGACCGCTCGGGCGATGCGGCTCTCCGCCTCCGGCGGAACAGCGGCCAGCGCGTTGGCGTGGGACAGTGACCCGACGAGGAATGCGCCGAGGACGAAGCCGAGCAGCGCGGCTGCGAGCAAATACCGAACGTCGGGACGGGGCCCCTGCGGCATCGCGTTACTCCGCGAACACGACCCGCGTGCCAGGCCGCACGAGCGCCGACAGCTTGAGCGCGTCCCAGTTCGTCAATCGCACGCAGCCGTGCGATGTCGTCTTGCCGATCCGCGAGGGCTCCGGCGTTCCGTGCAGCCCGTAGTGCGGGTGGGAGATGTCGATCCAGACGACGCCCACGGGGTTGTTGGGCCCGGCCGGAATGGTCGCTTTCGTGTCCGCCGTGTTCGCGTCCCAGAAGAGCGCCGGGTTGTAGTGGAACGTCGGGTTGTGCTGCACGCCGTTGACCTGCCAGGTTCCGATCGGGAGCGGATCGTGCTCGCTGCCGGTCGTGACCGGCGCGTACATCAGCACGTTGCCCGCCTTGTCGGTCGCCAGCAGGTCGGAGCTGCTCTTGCGCACGGTGACGGTCGTCGCCATCGGGCTGGACGGATCGTTCTTGCGCCCCGCCGCCGCCATGCCCTGCTCGACATTGGGGACCGTGATGGTCTCGCCAGCGTCGAATGTGGCCTCGGGATTCAGACGTCTCAGCAGCGCCGGACTCGCGTGGAACCGTTCGCCGAGCATCTCGACGAGGTTGGTGTAGTCGAGCGAGGTCAATTTCGCCATCGCCATGAGATCCGGCGGGATCGACTGGGTGAACGGCCCGGCCGCGTCCTCGGACGTGATGGTGTAGTCGGTCAAGGCGTCCTGCGGCAGCGCCGTGGGATCGCCGCCATGGCTCGCGAACGCCGCGAGCGCGCGGTCCGAATTCGATCCGTGCCGCGCGTCGATCTCGCCAGGCGAATAGCCGGCGCGGTCGAGCATCACCTGCGTCGCCAGCATCGGCTTGTCGATTGGAGGCGCTTTCGGCGCTTCCTTTCGCACCGCATGCTGCGTCTTCCGCACGGGCCGGTGCTGCGCGGCCGCCGGCTGCGCGAGCAGCAGCTGGCCAACCGCCGCACCGGAGACCAGGAGCCCTCGCATGACTGACGACGTCGATGGGTGTTTCACATGACCTCCGGCATCGCGACGGGAATGCCGCGACGATCGCTTCCGGCGCGGCGCTCCGCCGCGAGCGCGCTGGCCGGCCCGACTTCGATGAGCCGGAAGGGACGTTCGGGAAACCGCTCACGCATCAGCGATGCCGAGACGTTGTAAACCGGCACGTTGGTGCGCGTCCGCCCCTCGGGTGCCCCATGGTGCGCGTGTCCATGGATGACGGCGCTGATCGGATAGCGCGTGATCGGCTCCTCGAGACGGCTGCAGCCGAGGAACGGATAGATCTCGAGAGGCTCCCCCTCGACCGTCGCCTGGACCGGCGCGTAATGGAGCAGCGTGATGAGGTGCTCGCCGCGCAGCCGCGCGAGCGCGGTCTCGAGCTTCAGCGCCTCGTCGAGTGCCTCATGGACGAATTTCTTGATGATCGGTTCACCCCACGGGCCGAGCGCCCGACGGCCGAAGCCGCCGCAGAACCCCTTCACGCCGGCGAAACCTATTCCCAGGATCTCCGTCGTGTCGCCGTCGAGGGTCGTGACACCGGCGTCCTTGAGGATCGCGACGATCTCGCTCTGCTGGTTCGACTCGACGTCGTGGTTACCGAGGACGGCGACCATCGGAATGCGGACCGCGGCCAGTTCTCTGGCGAAGCCGCGGGCTTCCTCGGCGAGGCCGTAGTCGGTCAGGTCGCCGGCGAGCGCCAGGATGTCGGCCGAGTCGGCGATCTGCGCGAACAGCGGCTGCAGCGATCCTGCCGGGGTAGCGCGACCGTAATGCAGATCACCAATCGCCGCGATGCGGACGAGGTCCTTCGACGGCATGCTCCAGCTTCATGGAGCAAATCGGGTGCCGGGGTTCCTAGCGACCCAAGTTCAGCTGTTCGTCGAGCGCGGCGATCGCCCGTCGGAGCATCTCTTTGTGCGCCGGCGCGGTGGCGCCTGCGAGATCTGCGGTGGCGCGGGATCGCGCGAGCTCGAGGCCGCGGCGCCGCTCGAGCCGTGCCCGTTCCTCGGGGGTGAGCGCGGCGTTCACCGTCTTCCGGCGCGCCGCCTCCTCCTGCTGAAACTCGACCATCTTCGATTCGAACCCTCGAGCCATAGGCCTTCTATAATAAAAGGTCGATGCCCTTTCGCCGTCGAGGACTGTTTTGGCTGTTGGTCGCCGGCCTGGCAGCGGGCTGCAGTCGTGCGCCGAGCACGCCCGTGTCCGGCGTGAGTGCGGCGGCGGCCCCGGCCGAGTCGGCCGCGTCCCCGTCTCTGACGAACCGGCCCAGGATCGTCGTCTTGGGCGACAGTCTGACGGCGGGCCTCGGGCTGGCGCCCTCCCAGGCCTATCCCGCCCTCCTGCAGGACACGCTGAATGCGGCGGGCGACAACTGGGAGGTGGTCAACGCCGGCGTCTCCGGCGACACCTCCGCGGCCGGACTCGAGCGCACCGACTGGGCGCTCGATCAAGGGAACGTGCGCATTCTGGTGCTCGAGCTCGGCGCGAACGACGGCCTGCGCGGGCTGCCGCCCGATGCGATGAAGAAGAACCTCGCCGCGATCATCGAGCGGGCACAGCACAAGCGGATCGCGGTGCTGCTGGCCGGCATGGAAGCGCCGCCGAACTTCGGTCCTGACTACACCGTCTCTTTCCGGCAGGTGTATCGCGATCTCGCCCGGGAGTACAAGGTTCCACTGCTGCCGTTCCTGCTCGACAAGGTCGCGGGCGTCCCCGGGCTGAATCAGGGGGACGGCATCCATCCCAACGTGGAAGGGGCGCGGATCGTCGCCGACAACGTGTGGCGCGCGCTTAGGCCGCTCGTCGAAGGGAAGGGGTCGGCCGTGGCGTCTCCGCAATGATCGAGCTGCATGGTGTCTCCAAGACTGTTCCGAGCGGCGACGCGATGCTCACGATCCTGCACCCGCTGGACCTGCAGATCGCGTCGGGCACCGTTGCGGCGATCGTCGGCCCGTCAGGCAGCGGCAAGTCGACGCTGCTGGGGCTGCTGGCCGGCCTCGACGCGCCGACGAGCGGGCGCGTGGTCATCGACGGCCACGACATCACCGCCATGTCGGAGGACGACCTGGCGCGGTTCCGCGGCACCCGCATCGGGTTCGTCTTCCAGTTCTTCCATCTGCTGCCCTCGCTGACCGCCTACGAGAACGCGCGCGTGCCGCTCGAGATCGCCGGCGCCGCCGATGCCGGCGCGCGCGCCGACGCGCTGCTCTCCGAGGTCGGGCTGGGGCCGCGGCGCCATCACTATCCCTCGCAGTTGTCGGGCGGCGAACAGCAGCGCGTGGCGATCGCGCGGGCGCTGGCCAACGATCCGGCGATCCTGCTCGCCGACGAGCCGACCGGCAACCTCGATTCGGGCACCGGACACCAGGTGATCGACCTGCTGCTCGAGGTCAACCGTCGGCGCGGCACGACCGTCGTCCTCGTCACCCACGACGCCGAACTGGCGCAGCGCGCCGCAATCACGATCACGCTGCGCGACGGCCGGGTGGTCTGATATGCGATTCGTCGTCCTGATGGCGCTGCGCGAGGTGCGGGCATCGTGGCGCCGGCTGCTGTTCTTCTTCCTCTGCGTCGCGATCGGCGTCGGTGCGATCGTGCTGCTGCGCTCGATCATCCAGAACGTGCGGACCGAGCTGGTGCGCGAGTCGCGCACGCTCATCTCGGCCGACGTCGTCGTCGCGACCAACCGACCGTGGACGCCCGAGCTGCGCGCCGATCTCGAGAGTCGATTCGCCGCGGCGCCGATCGCTGCGCGCCAGGAAACGATCGAGCTGGCCAGCATGGTGCGTCCGGCGGGGGAGAGCGGTTCGGCGGTCGCGCGGATGGTGGAGCTGCGCGGCGTGCAGCAGGGCTTCCCGTTCTATGGCACCGTCGTCCTGCAGGGGGGCGTCCCGTTCTCGCACGACCTGCTCGTCGATCGCGGGGCGCTGGTCCGGCCGGAGCTGCTGGCGCAGCTCGGGCTGCAGGTGGGCGACCGGATCGTCATCGGCGGGCAGGCGTTCACGATCCGCGGCGTGATCGTCGAAGAGCCCGGCCGGCGGGTCGGATCCTTCAGCCTCGGCTCGCGCGTCCTCGTCGACTACGACGATCTGCAGCGGACCGGACTGCTCTCGTTCGGGAGCCGCGCCAGCTACAAGATCCTGCTCCGGATGCCTGAGGCGGGCGTCGACGCGCTGACCAAGCGGATCCGCGCAGACTTCCGGACGCGGTTCGTGACCGTCACGTCGTTCCGCGCGACGGAAGATCAGATTGGCGACGATCTGAACCGCGCCGAGAACTACCTGAGCCTGGTCGGCTTCGTCATTCTGGTGCTGGGCGGCATCGGCGTGTGGAGCGTGACCCGCGTGTTCGTGCGCCAGAAGATCCGGAGTGTCGCCATTCTCAAGTGCGTCGGCGCGACGACCCGGCAGGTACTGGCGGCGTATGTGCTGCAGGTCGTGTTCCTCGGCCTGGCGGGGAGCGCGATGGGCGTGGCTCTGGCGCGCCTCGGGATCGCCGCGATTCCGGCCCGCGTCGCCGCGGCGCTCGGTGCCTCCGCCTATCGCCTGACGGCGTCGGCGTCGGCGCAGGGGGTCGCGGTCGGGCTGCTGGTCTCGCTGCTGTTCTCGCTGGTCCCGCTCCTCGAAGTACGCCGCGTCAAGCCGCTGCTGCTCATCCGCGGCGCAGCGGCCGGCGGAGAGGCGGGAGTGCGCTGGTGGACGCCGGCCGGCCTGCGCGCCTGGGCGGCGGCGCTCGATCGGGTGCAGGCCGCCGCGGCGGTGCTCGTCGTGGCCGCGCTCGTCGCGGTCGCGTCGTGGCAGGCGGCGTCGCTGCGCGTCGGCCTCTATGTCTGCGGCGGTTTCGCCGGGATTGCGTTCGTCCTGCACCTGGTGTCGACCGGGGTCGTCGGCCTGGTGCGGCCGATCGCGCGGGCGCGGTGGTTTCCGCTGCGGCACGCGGTGCTCAGCCTCGGGCGGCCTGGCAACCAGACGCGGGTGATCCTGCTGGCGGTCGGGATCGGCAGCTTCTTCGTGATCGGCGTCCGGTCGCTGCAGGCCAACTTGCTGCAGCAGTTCACGCTCGAGCTCGGGTCGAGCGGCGCCGACATGTTCCTGATCGAGATTCTGCCCTCGCAGGTCGGCGGCGTCCGCGCGTTCCTGGACGGACACCAGGCGTCCGGCGCGGCGGCGCCGCGGCTCATCCCGGTGCTGCGCGCGCGGGTCACCGGCGTGCACGGCGGTACGACCGCGCTCGACACCTACGAAGACGTCCGGCGCCAGGGGCCGTTGTCCCGCGAGTTCACGATCACCTACCGCGATCATCTCGAGGCCAACGAGAAGATTGTCGACGGCGCCTTCTGGAGCACGCCGACGCCGGCGGGCGGCATGGCGGAGGTGTCGATCGAGCGCGGCCTGCACGATCGCGCGCGGGTCGAGGTCGGCGACATGATGCGGTTCGACGTCCTGGGGCGGGTCCTCGACGCGCGGGTCACCAGCGTGCGCTCGGTGGAGTGGGAGGACGCGCGCAGCGGCGGGTTCATGTTCGTGTTCCGGCCCGGGCCGCTCGACAAGGCGCCGCAGACCTACATCGCCATCCTGCAGGCGCCGCCCGACCCGGCGGCGCGCGGCCGCTTCCAGCGCGATCTCGTGGAGGCGTTCCCCAACGTCTCGGCGATCGACGTGCGCGAGATCCTGGCGACCGTGCAGCAGGCGGTGGCCAACGTCACGCTGGCCGTCTCGATCGTCGGCGCCGTCGCGCTGGTCAGCGGCATCCTCATCCTGGCCGGGGCTGTCGCGATGACCAAGTTCCAGCGCGTCTACGAAGCCGCCATCCTGAGGACCCTCGGCGCCAGCACGCGCACGCTCGCCGCGATGCTGGCGCTCGAGTACGGCGGCCTCGGCCTGCTCGCCGGGCTAGTGGGCGCCGGCGGCGCGATGGCGCTCACCTGGGGCGTCTCGCGCCACGTCTTCGACATCCCGTGGCACCCGGCGCCCGGCCTGGCCGCGCTGGGCGCGGTCGTCACGACGGTCCTGGTCGGGGTGGTCGGGGTCGCGTCGAGCTACGACGCGCTGCGGAAAAAGCCGCTGGGTACGCTGCGCGCCGAATAGTTCGCGCCCGGCCACGTCGGCCGAGGGTGCTAAGGGTGCTAAGGGCGCCAAGGGTGCTAAGGGTGCTGGTGCGAAGGGTGCTAGAGGTGCGGAGGGTGCAGGGGGCGGAGGGTGCGAGCTTCGCACTCAGCACCCTTCGCACGGAGCACCCTTCGCACCAGCACCCTTCGCACCAGCACCCTTCGCACCAGCACCCTTCGCACTCTTGGCACCAGCACCTTTAGCACCCTTGGCGCCCCTAGCACCCTTGGCACCGACAGCATCGACTCCAAGTGATACTATGGAAGTTTAGTCAGGCCTTCCCGCGGAGAATCAGGGAATGGATACGTCGAGCTACAAGGAAGCGCTGCTCAAGAAGCGCGGTGAGATCCTCTCCCAGGGCGGTGGCGTCAAGCCGATCCAGACGACCATGGGGGACGTGAATTCGCGGCAGGGCGATCTGGCCGATCAGGCCAGTGGCAACAACGAAGTACACATCCAGCTCAAATTGAAGCAGACCGATGCCAAGATTCTCCAGGCGATCGAAGAGGCGCTCTGGCGGATCGAGAAGGGCACCTACGGCATCTGTCGCGACTGCGGCGAAGAAATCGCCGCGCCGCGCCTGAACGCCATCCCGTGGACCCGCGTCTGCATCACCTGCAAGGAAAAACAGAGCGCGTGAAACCTTCAGAACTGATCGAACTGCTCCGCGACTGCTTCCGCGACAAGGCCGTGCTGCTGCAGCGGCACATCGCCGCCGCCCGCGTGGTCGGCGACTACGACTTCAACAACACGTACCAGTACGTGATCAACCGCGAGGAGATCCAGCTGCAGTGGCTGCGCGACGCGATTGAAGATCGTGGCGCGAAGGCCGAGGAAGCGGCGGAGGTCCGGGTCAAGGCGCCCGGGACGAGCAAGGGCGCCACGCTGGCGTTCTTCACCGAGGAAGCCGCCGCCGTGCAGGCGTTCATCGACAAATGGACGCCGCGCGTCGAGCATGTCACCAACGCCCGCAACCGCTCGCTGCTTCACGTCATCCTCGGCGAGACGAGCGAGGCGAAGCGCTTCTTCGATCAGATGGCGGCCGGGCGCACCGATCTACTCGGGCGCAGCGCCGACGGCGCGAGAACCAGCGGTGTGGTGCTGCCGACGCGCTGGGTGGGCGACACGCGCTGATCGCGGCCGGCTGACGCTGCCTGGTGCACGCGTGATCGTGGTCGCGTTCGGCTCCAATCGCGGCGACCGACGGCAACAGATCCTCGAGGCGGCCGATCAGGTCGCCTCTTTTCTTTCCGGCTTCCGTCTCTCGCCCCTCATCGAGACCGCCCCGGTCGGGCCGGGCACGGAGGGGCAGCCGCCGTATCTCAACGCCGTCGGCGTGGGGGAGTCGGAGCTGCCTCCGGCTGCACTCCTGGCGCGCCTGCAGGCGATCGAGGAAGCCGCCGGGCGGACGAGGCCGTATCCAAACGCGCCGCGCACGCTGGATCTGGATCTAATCCTTTACGGTAATGAAATTCTGGAGACCAACGGCCTGCAGGTTCCGCATCCACGATTCCGCGAACGGAGATTCGTGCTCGAGCCCTTGCTGACGCTGGCCCCGGATCTGCGCGATCCGCTGACCGGACTGACCGTGAGCGAGCTGCGGGCGCAGCTGGAAACCTAGCTCCAGACGACTTTGGTCATGGCTGCCTTGCGGGGAACAGCGCACTATACACAAAAAAAGGCCGGGGCGTTCGCCCCGGCCCGGACCATCCGATGATCCCTATCCCGCCGATGTCTTACGTGCTCTTCTTGTAGGTCTGTTTGACGGGGCCATTCGGGCCCTGGCGCTCGATGCTGAGCTTGCCGCTGTCGAGCGACCACGTCTGCACCTGGTCACCATTGTCGGTCTTGGTGGTGATCACGAGCTTGCTGCCGTCCCACTTCGCGGTCGCCTTCATCATCGCGCCACCGCGCCCGGCGACTTCGAACTCCGAGCCGTCGGTCTTGTAGACGGTCGTCGTCGCGCCGTTGCGGCCCTGGCGTTCGACAGAGATGTCGGCCGCCGTCTGCTTCACGGTCATCGGGCCACCGCCCATACCGCGGCCACCACCACCGCCGCCGGCCGGCGCCGCCGCCGCCGGATCGACGTCTGGGGTCCACACGCCGGAGAAGTCCGGCTTCTGCGCGTAGCCGGCCACCGCCAACGCGACGACGAGGGCCGCCGCCAATCCGAGTTTCCGCCTCATGCTCTATCTCCTTCTGATTACGAGTAATGACTCACACGTGCTATTGAAAGCGTGCGTTACTCGAAGCGCAGCGCCTCAATCGGGTCCAGGCTCGCGGCCTTGCGAGCCGGGTAGAAGCCGAAGAACACGCCCGTCAGGGCGGAGAAGCCGAACGACAACGCGATCGCATCCGGCGAGATATCAGCCGGCCACTGCATGAACTTCTGCACTGCCGCGCTCAAGCCGAAGCCCATGCCGATGCCGATCATCCCGCCGATCAGGCTGATGACCACCGCTTCGACGAGGAACTGCAGCAGCACGTCCTTGCCGCGGGCGCCGATCGCCATGCGCAGCCCGATCTCGCGGGTCCGCTCGGTGACCGACACCAGCATGATGTTCATGATGCCGATGCCGCCGACGAGCAGCGAGACGCCGGCGATGCTGGCGAGCAGCGTCGTCATCGTCTTGGTGGTCTCGGTCTGGACGCTCGCCATTTCCTCGAGCGTGCGGACCATGAAGTCGTCGTCAGCCGGGTTGCTGATCTTGTGGCGGACCCGGAGCACGCCGCGGATCGCCTCGGCCGTCTCCTGGATCTGATCGCCTCTTTCCGCCGACACCGTCACGTTGTTGATGTTGGTCTGCCCCTGCAGCTTCTTCATGACGGTGGTGTAGGGGACGAAGATGGTGTCGTCCTGGTCCTGTCCCTGCGACGACTGGCCCTTGCTGATCATCACGCCGATGATCTTGAACGGCTCGTTCTTGATGCGGATGATCTGGCCGGTCGGGTCGACGTCGTCGCCGAAGAGCACGCCGGAGACGACCGTGCCGAGGACCGCCACCTTGGCGGCGCTCTGCACGTCCTGCGGCGTGAAGAACGAGCCGAACTTGCACGGCCAGCTGCGGATCTGCGGGAGATCGATGTCGGTTCCCTGGACCTGGGTGGACCAGTTCTGGTTGCCGGCGATGATCTGGGAGCGCGTCGTCGCGCCGGCCGCCGCATACTCGACGCCGGGGATCTGCTTGATCGCGTTGGCGTCCTCGGGCGTGAGCTTGGTCGAGTTGCCCTGGCCCATGCGGACGCCGCCGGTGGAGAAGTTGCCGGCGTTGACCAGAATCATGTTGGTGCCGGCCGACTTGACCCGCTCCTCGATCGTCGTCCGCGCGCCGGTGCCGAGCGCCACCATGGTGATGACGGCGCCGACGCCGATGATCATGCCGAGCATCGTCAGGACGGTGCGCAGCTTGTTGCGGTTGAGCGCCTTCAGCGCGATCCGCAGAGTCATGAGAATCGACATGTCAGCCTCAGTGAGACGGGGAAGGCGGCGGCTGTTGTGCCTGCTGCGCCTGCACTACCGATGCCGGCAGGTGCGACGCGTCGTCGTCGGCCGGCGGCAGCTCCTTCAGTTCGTCGCCGGCCATGCGCCGAGCGGCAATCTGCTGGTCGATCTGGATCCGGCCGTCCCGGAACTTGACGATGCGCGTGCCGTGCTCGGCGATGTCCATTTCGTGGGTGATGAGCACGACCGTGATGCCGCGCTCCATGTTCAGCTTCTGAAAGATGTCCATGACCTCGATCGAGGTGCGGGTGTCGAGGTTGCCGGTCGGCTCGTCGGCCAGCAGGATTGAGGGCTGGTTGATCAGCGCGCGGGCGATGGCGACGCGCTGCTGCTGACCTCCGGAGAGCTGGTTCGGGTAGTGATCCATGCGCTTGCCGAGACCGACGACCTCGAGCACCTCTGTGGCGCGTTTGTGACGCTCGGCCGATTTGAGCTTGTCCTTGCCCGCGTTATAGAGGAGCGGCAGCTCGACGTTGTCGAGCGCGGTCGTGCGCGAGAGCAGGTTGAACCCCTGGAACACGAAGCCGATCTTCTTGTTCCGGATGATCGCCAGCTCGTCCTTCGACATGCGCGAGACGTCTTTCCCGTCGAGGAAGTAGTTGCCGCTCGTCGGCCGATCCAGACACCCGATGATGTGCATGAACGTCGACTTGCCGGACCCGGAAGGCCCGGTGACGCAGACGAACTCCCCCTTCTTGACGTCGAGAGAGGCGCCCCGGAGGGCGCGCACCTCGATGTCCCCGACCTGATAGGTCTTGGTCAAGTCGCGGACGGAGATGACGGTCTCCGATGACGCTGCCGGTGTCGGTGTCGGTGTGGGTGTCATGTGCAGTCTCAGCGACTAGCGGCCGGGACCGGGGCCGCGTCCGCGCTGCTGCGGCATCAGCGGATTGCCGTTCTGGTTGTTGGTCTGGCCGGCCGGACGGCTCGCCATCTCCGGCGTCACGAACGTGACCACCACGTCGGTGTTCACCTGGAGTTCCGCCGGGTCGTTCAGGATCTCGGTGTAGGTGCCGTCGCTGATGCCGAGACGGAGGTCGATCGACTTCAACTGCTTGGCGGCGTAGAGCCACGCGCGGCCGCGGGTCTCGACGGCCGGCAGCGGGCCGAACAGCGCGTCGATCGTCGTGGCGTTCTGCGGCGCCTTGGTGTTCGGGGCAGCATTGCCGCCGTTCCGCGCAGGCCCCGCGGCGAGGTTGCCCTGGCCGTTGCGCTGGAAGTTGGCGCCGCCGCCCTGGCCGCCGCCGGCATTGCCGCCGCTGGCGGTGCCGCCGCCGAAGCCGCCGCGGCCACCGCCGCCGCCATTGGCTTCACGCTGCTTGCGGCGCTCTTCGAACTGCGCCCGCTCTTCGGGCGTCATGTTCTTCATCCGCTCTTCCATCGCCTTCTGGCGCTCCTCGGGCGTCATGTTGGCGAACCGGCCGCCGCCGCCAGGGCCCTGGCCCTGACCGCCGGCCTGGGCCACAACGCCCTTACCCTGAGCCACTGGGGCACCCTGCGGGGCCGTCTGCCCACCCTGTCGGTCGGCTCGCGCCTGCTGACCCGTCGCGCCCGATGGGGCACCCGCACCCGATGGGGCACCCGCGCCCGACGGGGCACCCGCGTTGAATCGTCCGCCGCCGTTGCGGCCGCGGCCGCCGAACCCGCGCTCGAGCTCGGGCGGCATCGCCTGGTTGAGCGAGTCGAACATGTCCTTGGTCGGACGGAAGCGGATCGCCGCGTTGGGGATGCGCAGCACGTTGTCGCGACGCGCGATCTGGATCGTGACGTTGGCCGTCATGCCCGGCTTCAGCTTGAGCTCGGGGTTCGGCACGTCGATGACGGTGGAGTAGGTCACGACGTTCTGGACCGTCGTCGGGTTCAGGCGCACCTGCTTCACCGTGCCGCGGAAGTTGTCGGTCGGGTACGCGTCGACCGTGAAGTTCACGTCCTGGCCCGGCCGCATGCGTCCGACGTCGGTCTCGTCGATGTTCGCGTTGACCTGCATCTTGGTCAGGTCGGCGGCGATGATGAAGAGTTCCGGCGCCTGCATGCCGGCGTTGACGGTCTGGCCGCGGTCGACGCTGCGCTTGATGATGATGCCGTCGATCGGCGCCGTGATCACCGTGTGGTCGATGTCGACGTCAGCCTTGCTCACTGCCGCCTGGGCCTGGACAATCTGCGACTGCGTGGACTTGAGCTGCGCGTCGGCCGACTTGACGGCGACCTCCGCGTTCTCGAGATCGACCCGTGTCGACAACTGCTTCGCGTCGAGCTCCTGCGCGCGCTTGTACTTGACCTGGGCGTCTTCCAGCGCCACCTTCTGACGCTCGAGGTTGGCCTCGGCGTTGACCAGGTTGGCCTTCGCCGTCTCGAGCTGCGTCTGCAGGATCGAAGGGTCGAGGCGGGCGATCACCTGGCCCTTCTTGACGATGTCGTTGAAGTCGGTGGGAAGGTCCTGGACGATGCCGGAGACTTGCGCGCCGACGGTGACCGAGGTCACCGCCTGCAGCGTGCCCGTCGCGCGCACGCCATCGATAATCGTGCCGCGCGAAATCGGCAGCGTCGTGACGGTCGGTTCCTTGTCGCCGCGCTTGGCGTAGAAGACCGCACTACCGGCACCGACGGCAATCAAAATGATCAGAACGGGAAGCAGCTTTTTCATGACTATTAGGTGGTTGTATCTGCGAATCCGAATTTAGAGGCCGCCGGGGCCGCCCGTACCGCCGGTGGTGGTCGTGTTGGTGTTGGTGGTGCCAGTCCCACCGGTGCCGCTGCCGACGGTCGAGCCGACGGCGCGCGAGCCGACCGTCTGCGCCGTCTCGAAGTTCACCAGCGCCTTGCGATAGTTGGCGACGGCGCGCAGCTCGGCGTTCTGCGCGTCGAAGAAATCGCGCTGCGCCTGCACCACCTCGTAGTTGGTGGACATGCCGACGTCGAGCTTGCTCTGCGTGGCGCTCAGCTTTTCCTGCGCGAGCTGCCGCGCGACCTGCGCCGCCTGCACGCTCTCGAGTCCGCTCTGGACGCTGAGCGCAGCGTTCTGCACGTCGGTCGCGATTTGCAGCTCGAGCGCCTTCAGATTCGCGTTCGACTGTTCGACCGACAGCTTCGAGCGTTCGACCGTCGCCTGCTGCGCGCTCCGTCCCAGGGGATACGCGAAGTTCACCAGGAAATTCCACTGCGGCGCGTCGAGCCCGTAGATGTTCGAGATGGCGTCCCAGTATCCGGACGGCAGGCTGCTGCCGTTCGCGTTCAGCTGCGGACCGCCCAGACCCTGCAGACCATAGCTCGTCGTCAGGGTGAGCTGCGCCCGCGTCTGGTCTTCCTGCAGGCGGAGATTGATGTCGCTGATCTTCAGGCTGTTCTTCGACTGCTGGAAATCGGTGCGCTGGTTCAACGCACGCGCGATCGCCGCGTCGACGTTCAGCGGCTCCGGCGTCGCCGGCGGACGGTCGGTCGGGTTGATCGACGACACCCACACGGGATCGTCGGTGCCACTGACGATGAGTCGCTTGAGCGCCAGTTCGGACGTGCGCACCGTCGCCTGCGCCTCGACCAGCGTCAGGCGGGTATTCGCCGCTTCCGCCTCCGAGGTGCGAACGTCGAGCGGCGCCAGCGTGCCGATCTCGACGCGGGCGCGGTTGTCCGTGACCAGCTTGTTGGCGATGTCGAGCGAGCTCTGGGCCGCCTCGACCGCCTGGATCGCATAGACCAGATCCCAGTAGCCGTTGCGGACGCTGGCGTCGGTAGTGGCGACGGTCGTCTGCAGCGCGATCTCGTCGTTCTGCTGGCTGATGCGTGTCGTCTGGAGCGAGGCCCGGGTCGCGTCGATCCTCAACCCGCGCATCAGCGGCTGCACGTAGGAGCCGGCGAGCGTCGAGTTGAATTGGGGATTGCGGAGGTTGTTGGCGGCGGGCGTGTTGACGCGGGAATTCTGGAAGTTCAGCGTCCAGTTTCCGCCGCCGTGCCACATGTTCTTGGCGAACCCGGACGACCATCCGCTCGTTGTGGTCGGCGTGATGCTCGTGATGCCCTGAATCGTGCTGGTCGGCAGGCGGCTGCTCCGCTGTTGATTGCCCTGCGCGGTCAGGTTCACGACGTAGTTGGCATCGAGACCGGCGAGCGAGAAGTCCGACAACCGCGGCGTGATGCGGGCGACGGCAATGTCGATGTTCTTCTCGCGCGCGCGTGCGACCGCTTCCTCGATCGAGAGATCGATGCGCGGACCCGGGGTCTTGAAGGTTTCCGATGGCTTCAAGACCGGGGCCGGAACCGGCTGCGGCGTCTGTGCCTGCGGCGTCTGCGCTGGTGTCGTCTGCGCTGCGGCCGGCACCAGCGACGCCAGCACGAGCGCAGCTGCCGTCAGTACGTTCTTCTTCACGATTGCCTCCAACTAACGAGTGGGGTGAAACCTAGAGTCTACCGGTGATCGCCGCGGCCGTCACGCTGGTCGCGCATCGCCTTGGCCTTGTCGGCCAGCTTGGTGCGCTGCTCTGGCGTCAGCAGCTTGTTGATGCGATACAGCATCAGCACGCGTGCCTTGCTCGCCTCGGTGCGTGCGGCCTCGACCCGATCGATCTGCGCCACGACGGCCGCTTCGTCGCTCGACGCCTCGACCATCATCTGGTCGAGCTGCGCTTCGAGCTTGTGGACCCGCGCCCCGGTCTCGGTGCGCTGCGACAGGTCCCGCTGCCAGATCGCTTCGATCGCGGTCGACTGCTGGTCGGTGATGCCGAGTTCCGCGCGCAGTTTGGGATCGACCCAGAACTTCGGCGGCTGATGCGGGGAGTCCGTCCTGCCGTCCGTGTGGCTGGCCGGCGACGCCCCCCGCGCGGGCGGGTTCTGTCCCTTGTCACACTCCGCCGCGAACCCAGACGCGGGAAGCACTAGCAGGGCCGCGAACGCCCACGCCAACAACCTTGCCATGTAGGTGAATCTCTCCCCTTGGACTTCTGCCGCTAATACGACCTCCCGCGGTGGCCTGTTTACTGGTCGGCGTAAGGTGACGGGCGATTCGTGGCAGGGATGTGACGCCCGTAAGACATTGCAATGGCACGGCTTCCGTCTGCACATCGACTGATCGGCTGATTGTGCGATCGGAAGAGTTGAGCCTGGGCCTCAGCCGATCCCGTGATCACCCGATGCCTGTGAACTTTTCCAGCGTCTCGATGACCTGGCCCACGATGTTGTTGGGGGTCGACGCGCCAGCGGTGAGGCCAATCACGACCGGACCGCTCGCCGGAAGCCAGTCCTCCGACATGACCTGCGGCGCCGACGCGGTCGAGGGAGCGCCGACGGGGCGGTGGAGGATGCGATTGGCCGACACCAGGCACGCCGGGTCGGCGATGTGGAACGTGCGGACCCGTCCGGCACAGATGCGCGCGAGGTTGCAGGTGTTGCTGCTGTTGTAGCCGCCGACCACGATCATCATCTGCACCGGCTCGCGATCGAGGAGGGCCACGACCGCGTCCTGCCGCTCCTGGGTGGCGCTGCAGATCGTATCGAAGGCGCGGAAGTGCTCGGGCAGCTGCTCGGCGCCGTAGCGGGCGCGCATCGCCGCCGCGAACATCTCGCCGATCTCCAGCGATTCCGACATCAGCATCGTCGTCTGGTTGGCACAGCCGATCCGATCGAGATCGGCGTCCGGGTCGAACCCCGGCGACATCGCCTGCGCGAAACGCTCGAGGAACCGGGTGCGGTCGCCGCCCAGCCGGATGTGGTCGCAGACGAACTGCGCCTCGTCGCGATCGAGGACGACGAGATACCGGCCGCGCGGGTACTTCAGCGCCTGTGAGGCGGTGGCGCGCGTCTCCTCGTGCTTCACCTTCCCGTGAATCACGGCGGTGAAGCCGTCCTGGGCGTAGCGCACGACGTTCTTCCAGACGTTGAGCACCGAGCCGCAGGTCGTGTCGACGAGCGTGCAGCCGAGATCGGTCAGCCGCACCATGTCCTGCACGGCGATGCCGAACGCCGGCAGGATCACGACGTCTTCGGGGCCCAGCGCGTGGCCGCGTTCCCCGGCGTCGCTGAGGAACCGGATGCCGCTGGCCCGGAGGCGATCGTTGACGTGGGGGTTGTGGATGATCTCGCCGGTCAGGAAGACGTTGCGCTCGGGGAAGCGGGCGACCGCCTGGTAGGCGTAGTCGACGGCGCGATCGACGCCGTAGCAGAACCCGAACTCGCGTGCGAGGTGGAGCGTGAATCGCCCCCGCTGATGGACGAAGCCGCCGGAGCGGACCTCGTCGACGAGGCGGCTGTGGTACGCGGCGGCGAGCTCTCCGGCAACGGCCTCTTTCATGTCGAGGCCCTTGCGGAAGATGAGAGGCTGCGCGGGCGCCACTACTTGTTGCGGCGGTTCAGGAGGATGTCGCGCGCGTGCGGCGTCATGTCGTCGAGCGCGCTGAGGGCCGAGACGTGCGAGCGGCTGAACGCGTCCGACAGGAGTTCGTCCTCGCTGATCGACTCGACGACCGGCGCGATCTCTTCCGCGCGCTGGACGGCTCTCGGCAAGGTGAGCGTCGCGGCCGCGACCGGGTGCCGCGGGCTCACCGTCCGGAGCGGGACGATCTGACCCAGGCCAAAGCCGGCGATCAGGCTCGCGGCGGCCGCCACCGTCACCCAGCGCCGGACGTGCGAGTGGCCGCTGATCACCGCACGGGCGGCTTTCGGGAACGCGATGACCTTGGCGGGGCGATCGACGGTTTCGAGGCGCCGCGCGATCTGCGCCTGCTGGACGGCCAGCCGCTCCGGCGTCAGCAGTTCGTCGGCCTCGCCGCGCATCTCCTCCGAGATGTCCATCGCCCAGGCGCCGAAGTCCGAGAACCGCTCACGGCAGGCGGGGCAGGTGTCGAGGTGCGGATGCGCCGGCTGATCGCCGGCGGACGCGGTAGCCCACAGGCGCGCACACGTTGCGTCGCTCAGGTGACCCCGGCCAAGGCGTTCAAGAAGTGACACGGCGTTTTCCTTTCTGTTCCGCTTGCGCGGCAGTACCATCGTGCGTCAGCAGCGCCCGCAATTTTCGGATCGCGCGGAACAGGTGCACGCGAACCGTCGACTCATTGAGCCCCGTCAGCGCGCTGACCTCCTTCGACGTACGCCCCTCCACGTGACTCAGCACGAACACCGATCGCTGCCGCTCGGGCAGCCGCGAGAGCGCCGCCGCAATCTCGCGGCGCCGCTCGCGCCCCAACAAACTCTCCTCGGGCGACAGCCCGCGGGCGGCCACCCGATCGGTCAAGTCGCGCTCCGGCGCGACCGAGTCGCTCCCGGACGAGATCGGCCGCGTCACCATCGGCACCAGCCACCGCTCGCGGCGCGTCCGCGCCTTGATCCGGTCCAGGCACCCGTTGATCAGGATGCGCGTGAACCAGACGTCGAACGGCAGCTCTTCGCGGAACGAGGCCAGGTGCTGATATGCCTTGACGAAGGCATCCTGCACCGCTTCGTCGGCTTCGGCCGCGTCCCGCAGGTAGTGGTACGCAATCCGACCGGCCCGGCGCTGATGCCGGGCCACCAGTTCCGCGTACCGTTCGCGAGCATCCGCCTGCTCACCCGCGGCCTGCATCGCCTTGACGGCTGAGGCCGCGACAGAGTCGGCTTCACGGGCGGCGACGAGTGCGGGCGAGCTTCCTGCCATGGAGATACGCCATTGCGGCGGGGGCGTTTACCGCCCCTGAGGGGCGCCGCGGCTGCCATTCATTATAAAGGGCGGGCGGTAAGATACATCGATGGAATTGTTTCCGGCCGACGCCAGCCAGCAGATCCGCCGGCCGGCCGCGTCCGAATTCGTCTTCGCCCGCCTGCGCTACGACTCGGGCGACTGGGACTATAACCCCAAAGTCGCGGCCAACGTCCTCAATTCGCTCGTCGAGTACACCAGTATTCCGGTCTATCCCGAGGAAGTGGTGGTCACGGCAGACTCGGCCGAACTGCTCGCGTTCCCCTTTCTCTTCATGACGGGTCACAAGCTGGTGCGCTTCGCCCGCGAGGAACGGGAACGGCTGCGGGTGTTCGTCGAGCAGGGCGGCCTGCTCTTCAGCGACGACTGCAACCACGACGTGAACGGGTTGTATGCGAAGAGCTTCGAACAGGAAATGCACACGGTCTTTCCGGGTCCGACGACGCTCGCCAAGCTGCCGGCGCAGCACCCGCTCTATCGGTGCTTCTTCCATTTTCCGGACGGCCCGCCGACGACCTCGCACGAGCTCAACGGCTGGGGGGACGACATGGTCCACGACTATCTGCGGACCGTCGACCACCGCGGCCGCATCGGCGTGCTGTATTCGAACAAGGACTATGGCTGCGAGTGGGATTACGACTGGCGGAACAAGCGATTCCAGCGCGAGGACAATACGAAGTTCGCGGTCAACGTTGTCGTCTACTGCATGACCAGCTAGCAGGGGGCAGGGTCAGTGGACGGTAGTGCCTGGGAAGTAGTGCGCGAGTACTGCGTCCACGCTGGCGCCGGCTTTGAGTCGTGCGAGGGCGCCGGCCTGGCAGAGGCCGACGCCGTGGCCGTAGCCTTTGCCGGTGAACGTGAGGTCCTGACGGCCTTTGCTGACCGAGAAGAGGGTGCTGCGGATCGACTTCGCCCCCAGCGTACGCGTCACCGCGTCGCGGAAGATCTCGCCACGCACGACGAACGTGCGGGTGCCGCGCAGGATGACGAGCTCGGCGCGTCCCGCCGAGTCGCGGCCGCTGACCTCGACGCCGTCGAGGCGCGCCCCGACCGCCGTTCGCGGATCGGCGTTGAGCGCCGCTCGGAGGGCGCTCGACGCGACGGCGAACGTCCATGCCGTATGCGCCGCGTCCGCCGGCCCGTCGTCCTTCGCGCCATCGAGATAGGGAGGGGCCGGGCCGCCCCAGACGGCGGACGCGTCGCTCGTGTGGCCGCCGCAGTCGGCGTGGAACAGCGCGAGGGCCGGTGCGTCGGCGAACCAGAGCAGCGCGCCTGAGGTGTGCGCAACGGCCTGACGAGCGGTCGGCGCCCAGCGCGACGCCGTCAGCCGCGACGGCTCGTACAGCTGGCAGTGCGTGGTCGAGCAGAGGTCGAACCCGTCCTTCGCGTGGCGGCCGCGGTTGGCCATCGCGTAGGTGCGGGCGAGGACCGCCTGGACTTCGAACACGCGCTCGGCGATCGGCGCGTCGGCGATGTCGGGGTGGACTTCCGAGAGCGCGGTGGCGGCGACGTAGTCTTCTAGCGGCACGTCGCGGACGACGAGCTGATCCCCCTCGCGCACCTGGACGCGGAGGCTGATCGGCCGCGCGGCGTGCGACGCGCGCGGCATCGCCACCTCGATGGGCCCGGGCGCGCAGCCGGCCAGCACCAGTCCGGTCAGCATCCAGATCCACCCAGCCCGTCCGGTGGCACTGGCCGCCGCTCCCCATCTGTCGTGCCTGTCAGTTCGCCCGTGCATCTCCAGTACCCTGGTATCGGCGCCGCGTTGTCATAGACTTAGCCCCCGTGTCCCGCATCCTCGTCATTGACGACGATCAGGGCGTTCGCGACAGCATCTCGCGGATGCTGCGCGGCGCCGGTTACACCGTCGAGACCGCCGGGAGCGGCGAGGAGGGGGTCACGCTCGCGCGCGGCAACGCATTCGACGTCATTCTCTCCGACATGCGGATGCCGGGCATCTCCGGCCTCGACGTGCTGCGGCGGCTGCGCGACCAGCGCGTCGACACCGCGTTCATCGTGATGACCGGCTTCGGCACGGTCGACAGCGCGGTGGAGGCGATGAAGCTCGGCGCGGTCGATTTCGTGCAGAAGCCGTTCTTCCGCGACGAGCTGCTGATGCGGGTCAAGTCGGTCGCCGATCGCCGGCAGCTCGCGCGCCAGGTCGATCTGCTGCAGCGGCAGGTGCGGCGGCCGCGGCCGCCGCTCGACGCCCTGGTGGGCGACAGTGAGGCGATGCGCCGGGTCACCGATCTGATCGTCCGCGCCGCGGCCGTCGCGGGCACGGTCCTCATCACCGGCGAGACCGGCACGGGCAAGGAACTGGCGGCCCGCGCGATCCACGGGCTCAGCCCGCGCGCCGAGCGCGCGTTCGTGGCGCTCAACTGCGCCGCGCTGACCGATTCGCTGCTCGACAACGAGCTGTTCGGCCACGCCCGCGGCGCGTTCACCGGCGCCGCCGCCGCCCGCGCCGGGCTGATCGAGCACGCCAGCGGCGGCACGCTCTTCCTCGACGAGATTGGCACGATGCCCGGCGGCGTGCAGGCAAAGCTGCTGCGGGCGCTCGAGGCCGGGGAAGTGCGCCGCATCGGCGAGAACGAGCCGCGCCGCGTCGACGTCCGCTTCGTCGCAGCGACCAACGCGGACCTGCAGGCGGCCGTCGACGGCGGCAGCTTCCGCAGCGATCTCTTCTACCGGCTGAACGTCCATCGCATCCACTTGCCGCGCCTCCGCGATCGCCGCGGCGACGTCGAGATCCTGATCGCGTTCTTCCTCGATCAATACGGCGCGCCGGCCGGCGTGACCGGGATGAGCGACGCCGCGCGCGAGGCGCTCGCGGCCTACGACTATCCGGGCAACGTGCGGCAGCTCGAACACATGATCCAGCGGTCGGTGGCGGTCGCGCGCGGAGCCGTGCTGGAGCCGGCGGATCTGCCCGAGGAGCTGTTCGCGTCGCGCCAGGCCGACGCGCAGGCCGCCGCGGCCGACGGCACGGTGGCGGCGGCGCGCGAGCGCGCCGAGCGCGAGATGATTGTCGCCACGCTGACCCGCCACAACGGCGAGATGGCCGCGACCGCGCGCGAGCTGCAGGTGAGCCGCACCACGCTCTGGCGGCTGCTGAAGAAGCACCAGATCTGAAACACGGTCCGTTTCACGGCTGAAACAGGCGCGGCGGCGGTGCGACCGTCTGCGAGCGTTTGGCAGGCAAATCGCCGCGTGTGCGCGTGTGCGGCTGCGGCCCGCCTCTTGCTGATCTGCAGCCGGACTGTGGGGAAACCGATCACGCTGCTCATCGTCGAAAGCGATCCGGATCTGCTGACCATGGTCGCGCATCATCCGGCCGCGGCCGCCTACGCCGTGACGGCGGCGCCGACCCCGACCGCGGCGCTGGCCGCAATCGCGCGGCAGCCGTACGACGTCGCGCTGATCGACCTCGGCGCCGGCGACGATGCCGGCCTCGAGGCGATGCGCGCCATCCGCGCGCGCACCCGGGACACCGAGATCGTCGTGGTCGCCGGCACCTCCTCGGTGAACGCGGCGGTCGCGTCGTACGAGATGAACGCGTTCGCCTTCATCGCGAAGCCGTTCGAGGCGGGGCACCTGCTGGCGACGGTGCACCGGGCCATCGAGCACCGCGCCGTGAACCGCGCCAACGTGCGGCTCGCCTGGGAGCAGGCGCTGCTCAACGAGATCGGCGACGACCTGCGGCATCTGCTGGCGCCGGAGCAGCTCGTCGAGCGGGTGCTGCAGCGGCTGATGCGCGGACTGGAAGTCAACGTCAGCGACGCGCGACTGCGCGATCCCGAAACCGGCACCTACGATTTCCGGATGATCAGCGCGCCGGGCGAGATACGCGACGCGTGGCTCGCCGCCGAGCCGCTGGCGCCGCGGCCGAGCGACCGCGTGCTCGCCACCGGCCGGCCGGTCCGCTTCGACGACCTTCACGAGTGCGTCGCGGTGGAGCACCGCGCCGCGGTGCCGATGCGCGCCGCGCTGAGCGTGCCGATGCTGGTCGGCGACGAGCTGATCGGCGCGCTGAGCGTCGGTTGCACCGAGCCGGGGCGGTTCACGGCCGACGACCAGCGGCTCCTCTGTACCGTCGCCAATCAGGTCGGCGTGGCGGTGCAGAGTGCGCGGCTTCACGACTACATCCGCGCCGGCAAGCAGCAGTGGGAGGCGACCTTCGACGCGATTGGCGACGCGATCGCGGTGTTCGACCGCCGCGGCCGCCTGCTGCGGGGCAACACCGGCCTCAGCACGATGCTGAACCGTCCGATCCGATCGCTGCGTGGTCTCTCCTGCGACGAGGTCGGGCTGTGCGATGCGCCGTTTCCGCGCTGCGCCGTCGGCGGGGCCGCCGGTCGCGCCTGCGTCCGTGACGAAGTGTCGCGCGGCGACCAGATCTTCAGCGTCACGACCTGTCCGGTGCTCGACGCGACCGGCGGCGCCGCGATCGTGCAGATTGCCAAGAACGTGACTCCGGAAATCCAGAGCGCGCGGCGGATGCGGCAGATGAGCGATGAGCTCGCCGCCACCAACGCGCGGCTGGTCGCCACGGTCGACCGCCTCAAGGCGACGCAGGCGCAGCTGCTGCAGTCCGAGAAGCTCTCGGCGATCGGCCAACTGGTGGCCGGCGTCGCGCACGAGCTGAACAACCCGCTGACCAGCGTCATCGGCTACGCGCAGCTGCTGCAGGAAGAAGTGCGGGAAGTGGCCGAGGGTGCGCCGCCGCGGCCGACCGCCGAACTGGGCCAGGACCTGCGCCGCATCGCCGAAGAATCCGAACGGGCCGCCCGCATCGTCCGCAACCTGCTCGCCTTCGCGCGGCGCCAGTCGGCGGCGCGCGCCGCGCAGGACGTCGGCGAGCTGCTCAACCGCGTGCTCGCCCTGCGCGCCTACGAGTTCCGCCTCAACGCCGTTGAGCTCGAGACCGAGTGCCAGCCGGCGCTGCCGCCGGTGCTCGGCGACGGCGGTCAGCTGCAGCAGGCGCTCCTCAATCTGGTACTCAACGCCGAACAGGCGATGCGCTCGCGCCCGCTCCGGCGGCTGCGGGTCGCGGCGCGCCACGTGCGCGAGGCCGACGCGGTCGAGTTGTCGATCGCCGACACCGGCCACGGCATCGCCGACGAGAATCTGCGCCGCATCTTCGATCCGTTCTTCACCACCCGCGAAGTGGGGCAGGGCACCGGACTCGGCCTGAGCATCTGCTACGGCATCATCCGCGATCACGGCGGCCAGATCGCGGTCGACAGCCGGGTCGGCGAGGGCACCCGCTTCACGGTCCTGCTGCCGGCGTCGGTGACGGCGGCCGGCGAGGCACGCCGCGTGATCGTGGCGCATCACGATTCGACCGAGCGCGACTATGTCGCGGCGGCGCTCACCGGCTGGGGCCATGCCGTGACCTGTGCGGAGAGCGCCGAAGACGCGCGCAGCCGGCTGGTTGCGGGCGGGTTCGACGTGGCGTTCCTCGACCCGGCCCTTGTGAGAGACCGCCGCGCCGGATGGGCCGCACGCGCCGGCGAGCCGACTGTCGTGATCCCGATGACCGACGAGACCGGAGACGGCGGCGTGGCGCCGCCCTACGAATTGGCGGCGCTGCGGGCGGCGCTGCGCGGGCAGGCAAAGGAGTACGCATGAGCGGGCCGAAGCCGCTGCTGGTTGTGGTCGACGACGAACAGGGGATCCTCGACGTGGTCAGCCGGTTCGCGCGCCGGATGGGCTACGACGCGGAGACCTGCTCGAGCGGCGGCGCCGCCATCGCGTTGCTGCAGACGCGGCGCGCCGATCTGCTGATGGTCGACCTGCGCATGCCCGACGTCGGCGGCCTCGACGTGCTGCGCGCCATCCGCGACATCGACCCGCGCTGTCAGGCGGTGCTGATGACCGGCTACGCGTCGGTGGAGACCGCGGTCGAAGCGATCAAGCTCGGGGCCACCGACTATCTGAGCAAGCCGCTCGACTTCCATCGCCTCGAGCAGCTGCTGACGGGCGTGCGCGACGACCTGGAGCGGCGCCGCAGTCTGCTCTCGATCGAGGGCGATCTGGCGCGGCGGCTCGAATTCTGCGGAATGATCGGCCGCGGCCCGGCGATGCAGGAGCTGTTCGGGATGATCCGCCGTCTGGCGCCGCACGTCCGCACGGCGCTGATCAGCGGCGAGACTGGAACCGGCAAGGAGCTGGTCGCACGGGCGCTGCATCGCACGGGTCCGCGCTCCGATCGGCGCTTCGTCACCGTGAACTGTTCGGCGGTCGTGGAAACGCTGTTCGAGAGCGAGCTGTTCGGGCATGTCCGAGGCGCCTTTACCGGCGCGACCGAGCACAAGCCGGGCCTGTTCGAGCTGGCCGACAACGGCACGCTGTTCCTCGACGAGATCGGCGAGCTGCCGCTGACCGTGCAGGCGAAATTGCTGCGGGTGCTGGAGCTCGGCGAGGTGAACCGCGTCGGTTCGATCGATCCTCGCAAGGTCAACGTCCACGTGCTGGCCGCGACCAATCGCGATCTGCGCGCGGAGGTGGCGGCCGGCCGATTCCGCAGCGACCTCTACTACCGACTCAACGTCGTCGAAGTGCGGCTGCCGCCGCTGCGCGACCGGCGGGAAGACGTGCCGTATCTGACCGCGGCGTTCGTTCGCGAGACGGCGGAGCGGCTCCAGAAGCCGCTGCGCGGCATGACGCCGGGGGCGGAGCGGCTCCTCGGCGTGGCGGTGTGGGACGGCAACGTGCGCGAGCTGCGCAACGTCATCGAGCGCGCGTGCATTCTGGCCGACGGCGATTTCATCACCGAGCGCGAGGTGTCGGTGAGCATGCCGCCATCGGGGGCGGCGTGGGGCCCGCAGACGCCGGCTGCCGGCGCCGCCGCGGCGGGGACCGCGGAGGACGCCCTGCTCGTCAACGTCGAGCGCGAGCACATCCAGCGCGCGCTGCAGCGCGCCAACGGCAACAAGAAGGCGGCGGCGCGCATGCTGGGCCTGAGCCGGCGCGCGCTCTATCGGCGACTCGAACGCCTCAATCTCGCCGACACGATCTCGCGGCGTCAGACCGGACTCCAGAACGTGGGCGCCTGAGGCGCGCGGTGTGCGCGGGCGTGCCCCGGCCGCACACCAGTTCGCACACGACACGCCATTTCGGCCGCGTTCGAAGCTGATCCGCTGGCGGCATCTTTGCACTGTCCTCGCGCATGACGCCGGCCTCCGCCGCTCCCGTGCACTTGAACCCATCGATCCTGGTCGTCGACGACGAGGACGGCATTCGCGAGCTGATCGCGCGCTGGCTGATCGCCGGCGGCTACGACGTGCGCACCGCCGCCAATGCCGAAGAGGCGCTCGACCGTGTTCGCCATCGCGCGCCGGCGGTGGCGCTCTGCGACATCCGCATGCCCGGCCACGACGGCCTGTGGCTCGCGCAGCACATCCGCCGCGACTCGCCCGAGACGGCGGTGATTATGGCGACCGGCGTCCAGGACGTGAATTCGGCGGTGACCAGCCTGCGTCAGGGGGTCATCGACTATCTCACCAAGCCGTTCGGCCGCGACCGTCTTCGCGACTCGGTGCTGCGCGGGCTCGAATGGCACAAGGCGGCCGCCGATTCGCGCCGCTGGCGCGAGTCGCTCGACGCCGAGGTCGAGCAGCGCCGCCAGCGTCTGAGCGACGCGCTCGCCTCGCTGACGATCGACTCCGATGAGGCGCTCGACGGCCTGCTGTCGGCGCTGACGCTCTCGGATCCCGACGCCTATGCCCACGCCTACCGGGTCGCCGCGCTGGCGGCCAGCGTCGGCTGTGCGCTCGGCCTCGCCGAGGAGGACATGACCGCGCTCGAACGCGCCGCGCTGCTGCACGACGTCGGCAAGCTGGCGATGCCGGAGGCGGTCCTGCGCAAACCGGCGCCGCTCACCGCCGAAGAGCAGGCCATCATCCGCCTCCACCCCGAAGTGGCTGCCGATCTGATCGCCGCCGTGCCCTATCTGGCGCCGGCCGCGGAGCTGGTGCGCGACGCCTGCGAGCGCGTCGACGGGCTGGGCTACCCCAACGGCGCGCCGGCGCTCGACGTGGCGCTCGGCGCGCGCATCATCGCGGTCGCCGACGCCTACGACACGATGACCCGGCCGCGCGTATTCCGCGACGCCATTTCGCCGCGCGAGGCGGTCCTCGAACTCGACCGCTGCGCCGGCTCGCAGTTCGACACAGCGGTCGTCGAGGTGTTCAAGAGGGTCGTGCAGATCTGATGTGGAAATGTGGGGATGTGGAAATGTGGAAACGACATCTCCACATTTCCACATCTCCACATTTCCAAATACAATCGGCCGCACGTGCCCGAATTCGAGCCGGTCATCGGTCTGGAGATTCACGCCCAGCTGCTGACCGCCACCAAGATCTTCTGCGGCTGTTCGACGCGGTTCGGCGCCGAGCCCAACACCGCGCTGTGCCCGGTGTGCCTGGGGCTGCCCGGCGCCCTGCCGGTGCTCAACCGCCGGGCGGTGGAGTTGGCGGTGCGCACGTCGCTCGCGCTCGGCTGTCAGGTGCATCCCGCCTCCGTGTTCGCGCGCAAGAACTACTTCTACCCTGATCTGCCCAAGGGCTACCAGATCTCGCAGTACGACCAGCCGCTGGCGACCGACGGCGAGATCGCGTTTTCGACGGACGGCCGTCGCATCGCGGTCGGCGTCATCCGCGTGCACATGGAAGAGGACGCGGGCAAGTCGCTCCACGACGGGCTCCCCGACTCGTCGCGGTCCACGTACCTGGATTTCAACCGCAGCGGCGTACCGCTCGTCGAGATCGTGACGCGTCCCGACCTCCGATCGGCCGCCGACGCCGCCGAGGCGTTCAGCCGCGTCCGGGAGATCCTCGTGGCGGTCGGCGTCAACGACGGCAACATGGAAGAGGGCAGCCTGCGCTGCGACGCCAACGTCTCGGTCCGGCCCGCCGGCGAGACGGCCTTCGGCGTCAAGACCGAGCTGAAGAACCTCAACTCGTTCCGCCACGTGCAGCGGGCGGTCGAGTTCGAGATCGCGCGGCACGTTCAGGCCCGGCGTGACGGCACCCCGCTCGTGCAGGAGACGCGGCTCTTCGATCCCTCGACCGGCCGGACGACGGTGATGCGCACCAAGGAAGAGGCCGACGACTACCGCTACTTTCCGGAGCCCGATCTCGCGCCGCTGGCCGTCGACCCGGCGTGGGTCGAAGGGATCCGCGGGTCGCTGCCCGAACTGCCCGAGGCACGCCGCGCCCGCTTCGTGTCGCAGTATGGGCTCCCCGAATACGACGCGGGCGTGCTCACGCAGTCGATGGCCTTCGCCGATTATTTCGAGCGGGTGGCCGCCGCGAGCGGCAACCCGAAGGCGGCGAGCAACTGGGTGATGGGGGAACTCGCGCGCAAGCTGAAGGAGACCAGGGATGCGATCGAGTCGGCGCCGCTCGCCGCCGAGGCGCTCGGCGGCCTGATCGCGCTCATCGACGCCGGCACGATCACCGGCCCGGTCGCCAAGGACGTCTTCGAGAAGATGTACGGGACGCCGCGCTCCGCCCGCGACATCGTCGACGCCGAGGGGCTGGCGCGCATCGACGACGCCGCCGCAATCGATCGCATGGTGCGCGAGACGCTGGCCGGGCACCCCGCCACCGTCGCCGAATACCGGGCCGGCAAGTCGAAGGCGTTCGGCTTTCTCGTCGGCCAGGTGATGAAGGCCTCCGCCGGCAAGGCCGATCCGGCGACGGTGAACGCGGCGGTGAAGCGCTTCCTCGAGGAGCCCGCGTGATCGAGGCGCAGCACGTCTCGAAGATGTACAGCCGCGGCGTCTACGCCCTGCGCGATCTGTCGCTGCGGATCGACAAGGGGGAGTTCGTGTTCCTGACCGGACCGAGCGGCGCCGGCAAGTCGACGCTGCTGCGCATGCTGCTGCGGCAGGAAATCCCCAATGACGGGCGTCTGGTCGTCGGCGGTCGCGACCTGTCGCAGTTGTCGCTGCGCCAGGTGCAGGCGTACCGCCGTTCACTCGGATTCGTCTTTCAGGACTTCAAGCTGCTGCCGAACAAGACCGTGCTCGAGAACGTCGCCTTCGTGCCGCGCGTGCTCGGCATGGTGCCGACGCAGCAGCAGCGGCGGACGTTCCAGGTGCTGAAGTGGGTCGGGCTGCAGCACCGCATGTCCGCCTATCCGCTCGAGCTGTCGGGCGGCGAGCAGCAGCGGGTCGCGATTGCGCGTGCGCTCGTCAACGATCCGGTGATCATTCTCGCCGACGAACCGACCGGGAACCTGGATCCGGACCTGTCGCTCGAAATCATGAACCTGTTCCGCGAGATCAACGCGCGCGGTACCACGGTGCTGGTGGCGACGCACGATCGCGAGTTGATCCGCCGGGTCGGCCGCCGCACCGTCACGCTCGATCACGGCGCGCTCGTGGAGGTCGCCTGATGCGGGCCCTCGGCTATTTCTTCAGCGAGGCGGCGGAGAGCCTCTGGCGAAGCCGCCGCGCCGCCGTGGTGTCGATCGCGACGATTGCTGCGGGCCTCTTCGTCCTCGGCTTCTTCGTCATGGTCAACGCCAACCTGCAGCGAGTCGTCCGCGGCTGGACCGACGCCGCCGAACTCGCGGTCTATCTGCGAGACGATGCGTCGCCGGCGCAGGTCGCGGCGGTCGGCGAGATGGTCAACCAGAGCGGTCTGGCGTCGTCCGTGCAGTTCGTGTCGAAGGACGACGCGCGGCGCGAGTTCGCGCGGGAGTTCCCGGACCTGGCGCCGGCGTCCGCATCGCTCGATCACAATCCGTTTCCGTCCTCCTACGAGGTCCGCCTCAACGACGTCGCGCAGGACGCGACCGCGGCGATCGACACGCTGGTGACAACGCTCGGCGCAGTCGGCGGCGTGGCCGATGTGCGCTACGACCGGACGTGGATTGCACGCCTCAACGCGACCGTGCGGGTCGTCCGCGGCGTCGGCGTCATCATCATCGTGCTGCTGACGGTCGCCAGCGCGATGACCGTCGCCAACGTCGTCCGACTGGCGGCGCTCGCGCGGCGCGAGGAAATCGACATCATGCAGCTGGTGGGGGCCCCTTTCGCCTACATCCGCGGGCCGTTCATCGCCGAGGGTCTGGTCCAGGGGGGCATGGGGGCGGTGCTGGCGGTGGCGGCGCTGCTGGCCGCCTTTGCCGCGATCCGGGTGCGCTATGCGGCCTTTCTGGGGGATGCGGTCGGGCTGACAGGGCTCGCCTTTGTGCCGGCGCAGGTGGTACTCCTGCTCGTAATCGGGGGTATGGCGCTCGGCTGCCTCGGCGGTTTCGCCGTGGCGCGCGGCGTCCGCTGAGTCCGTGTGACATTTGTTTGACAAGCTCCGGCGCCGCGACTTAGACTCGATTCATCCACTCGGATATGTCTCACCCGAGGAGTCGCATGGCACGCGTTACCAGCCCGGATCGGGTCTCGAGCGCAGCTTTTCTCACCGCCTTCTACCGCGAAGAATTCCTGAAACACCGCGCGTGTCTCGCGCGACAGCGCGAATACTATTCCGAGCGCGCCATCACCGACGCTGACTGCGCCATCTCCCGGGTCTTGAACCAGCTCGAGCATCTGTGCGTTCGCGATGATGCCGACGCCGTGATGACCGGTCTGCTGCGGAAGTTCGATGTCGTCACCGGCCTGTCGGGCTGGAACGATCCCAGGAAATATCACTAATCGATTCGACGCCCACCTCCGTGCGATTGTTGCGGGTGCCTTGCGCGCCTGCGATGCGTCCGCGCTCCTCTCACGCGCGCTGGCGCTCCACCCGGTTTCCCCTGACGTTCCGCTGACTGTCATAGCTGCCGGCAAGGCAGCCGTGCCGATGGCCGATGCCTTCCGGCGAGTGTATGGAGCGCGGATCCGCGAGCTGCTGGTGGCTCGGGGATCGCACCCGCTGCCCGATGCGGCGAGCGTCGAGTCGGCGCGCCGGGCGCTTGCCCTGGCGGCCGAGTCGCGCCGGCGGAACGAGCTGCTGGTGGTGCTGCTGTCGGGAGGCGCGTCGGCCATGCTGGCCGCCCCGGCCGAGGGGCTGACCCTGCAAGACAAGATCGGCCTGACGCGCTGGCTTCTCGGAAGCGGTCTGCCGATCGCGTCGATCAACGCCGTCCGCAAGCACGTCTCGGCGATCAAGGGTGGACAGCTCGCGGCAGCGGCCGGCCTGTCGGTGACCTACGCGATTTCCGATGTCCACAGCCCGATCGAAGACGACCCCGCCGTCATCGGCTCCGGCCCGACCGTCGCCGACCCCTCGACCTTCGCTGCCGCCCTCCACGCCCTTCACCCAGGGTCAGACCGGGGTCAGACCGGGGTCAAACCGGGGTCAGACGGGGGTCAGACCACCTTCGCCGGTCTGTTCGCCGGCGACGAGCAGTCGCGGAGCCGCATCGTGCAACTTCTGCAGCGGGGCCTCCGCGGCGAGATCGCAGAAACGCCGAAGCCCGGCGATTCGCGTCTGGCGGGAGCCCACTTCGTTCTGGCGGGGTCGAGACGTGACGCGATGGACGGCGCGGCTGCGGAAGCCGCGCGGCTCGGCTACGTGGTCGAGCGCATCGATCCGCCGACGTTCGGGGCGGCCGCGCCCGCCGGCCGGGCGTTCGTCGAGCGTGCGCAGGCCCGTGCGGCCCGACACGACCGGCCTGCCTGCATCATCGCCAGTGGCGAGACGACGGTGACGCTGGAAGGGAAGACGGGAGTGGGGGGCCGCAACCAGGAGTTCGCGCTGGCGGCCGCGCTGGCGATGGCGCGCGGCGGCGACATCGCCCTGGCCAGCATCGGCACCGACGGGATTGACGGCCCGACGGATGCGGCGGGTGCCATCGCCGACGCGACGACGATCGCGCGGGCGCAGGCGCTCGGCCTGGACGCCAGCGGGGCGCTAGGGCGGCATGACTCGCATCCCTTCTTCCTGGCACTCGGCGATCTCGTCGTCACCGGGCCGACCGGCACGAACGTGGGGGACCTGCAGGTGTTCGTGAGCGGCGAACCTGAAGGCACGCCCGACGGGCCGCGGAGATAGGGCGGACCCGACATCCGCCCTTCAGATCGCAGAGGCAGGCTACTTCAGAATGGTCGCAGTGACCTCCACGGTGATCTTGCGATCGGACATGGGGTCGGCCGCCTGTGACACGATCATCGGCTTGCCGGAGTCGAGCACGAGCGTGAGGCGCTCGTTCAATTGCGACATGCCCGGTTCGAGTTCCTCCGACCCGCCGGCGGACTTCGGGAGATACTCGAGGCCAAAGGCGACCAGTACTCTGTTCGGCTCCTTCTGGACGATGGTCGGGCGCGCGTCGACGTTGATAGTCACGTTGCGATAGTTGACCATCGGTCCGTTCGCGCCCGCCTTCACAGGCATGCTCGCGCTGCTGCGGATACTGTTACTTTGGCGATCGCTCGTGATCATCGTCACGATCTTCTTCGCCGGCTGATTCGTGCCCGTCTGATCGGTAATCGACACCTCGATCTTGACGTTGATCGGCAGCGGCGCCGGTTCGGGCGGCGCCGCCTTCGCGGGTGCCGCATCGCTCTTGCTGACTTCCTTTGCCGGCGCGGCTTTGGCCGTCTGCGCTGACGCTGTGGCGGCGAACGCGACGGCCAGAATCATGAACACGACTCTCTTCAACATAGGCTCCTCGTCTTACCGCCGGTCGGGCGGTGTCAATGGTGCGATCTGCATTTCGGCGATCGGAGACAACGGGGCGATTGCAATCGTTGCCGGCGTGACGCGGCTCCCGGCAATCGGGGCGACGTTGATCGGTGCGATCCTGTTCAAGGGTTCGATCGTGATCGACGGGCCATCCAATTCGACGGCGGCGGCCGCAATCCTGCGGGGCGCCGCGGCGGCCACCGGGCGCGGCGGCGCAAGCGGGATCGCCGGCGGCGGCTCGACCGCCGCCACGCGTTTGGCAGGCAGCCGCGTATCCAGCGCCGTGGCGACAACCGGCGCGTGCGGCAGGATCGCCGTATCGTGCCGCGTGACGACCAGCGCGAGCAGGATCGCCGCCGCGACCCCCGCAGCGAGGATCCAGCGAGTCCGCTGCGAGCCGGCTGGAAGCCACAACCCGGCGCCCGGCAGCCGCGAGCCGGATCCGGGCAGCTGCGACACGATCCGCGCCCGCAGATCCGCCGGCGGCTCGACGTCGAGCATCTCGCGCACCGCCCGATCGATCGCCCGGTCGAACCGGTCGTGCGACCCTCGACCCTCGAACTGCGGCTCGCCGACCTCAGACATCCGTGTACCCCATCCCCGCCATCTTCTGTTTCAACACCCGGCGCGCCTCAGAGACGCGCCACTTCACCGTCCCCAAAGGAATACCCAACATTTGACTGATCTCTTCGTAACTGTAATCACCCGATCCCGCCAGCAGCAGCGCGTCGCGCAGCTTCCTCGGCAGCGCTGCGATGAGCGGCTTGAGCCGCCGCCGCAGGTCCGCCGTCAGCGCGTCGTCCTCCTGCGTCCACGATCCCGCCGACAACCGCTCCAGCGGATCCCGCTCCTCGCCGTCGCGATGAGCCGCGGGCGCCGCCAGCCGCTCCAGCCACCGGGTCACGCTCTTGCGCCGATCGATCGCCTTTCGCCAGGTGATCGACAAGAGCCATGTCTTGAACGACGCCTCGCCGCGGAATCCCGCCAGCTTCTGGAACGCGGTGATGAACGCGTCCTGCGCGACCTCGTCGGCCTCCACCGGCGACCGCACCGCGGCGAGCGCCGCCCGGAAGACCGCACGGCGGTGCCGTTCGACGAGCGCCCCGAACGCGTCCGCGTCTCCAGCCTGGGCTCGGCGCACGAGCGCCAGGTCGTCGGCGGGGGCGGCCTCCGCGGCGGTCACACGGTCTATAGAGTGCTGAGCCGGCATTCCGGTTGGGAAAAGTAGAATGAACGCAATGTTGAACGGCGAACAACTGCTGACGCTGATCCGCGAGAAGGTCGAACATCCTGCCACGTCCCGCGAACTGTTGCAGCGGCTGCAGATCCCCCGCGAGCAGCGCGCCACGGTAACCCGGCTCCTCAAGGAGCTCGTCCAGGCCGGCCATCTCGTTCAGACGCGCGGCAACCGTTTCGGTCTGCCGGATCGCATGAACCTGGTCGTCGGCCGCGTCCAGACCCATCCGCGCGGTTTCGGCTTCGTCGTCCCGGATCGGCCACTCGAGGGCGTGGCGGGCGATATCTTCATCGCCGGCACCAATCTCAATCAGGCGATGCACGGCGACAAGGTCGTGGTGCGCGTCGAGCGGACCGGCGAACGCGCCGAGGGACGGATCCTGCGCATCCTCGAGCGCGGCGCCTCGAGCGTGGTCGGGCGTTTCGAGGTCGATGAATCGGGAATGGGTTTCCTGGTGCCGTTCGACCGCCGCCTGATCGTCGACGTGCTGATCGCCAGCGAGGAACGCGGCGAGGCCAAGGCCGGGGACATGGTGGTGGTCGAGATCACCCGCTGGCCGACGCCGACCCGCAGCCCGCTCGGCCGCGTCGTCGACGTGCTCGGCGGCATCGACGAGCCGGGCGTCGACACCGAGATCATCATCCGCAAGTACGGCATCAACGACGCGCATGGCCCCGCGGCCATCGAGGAGGCGACGCGCCTCGGCGGCGCCGTGAAAGAGAAGGACATCCGCGGCCGCACCGACTTCCGCCCGCAGACGACGGTGACGATCGACGGCGAGCACGCGCGCGACTTCGACGACGCGATCACGATCGAGAAGCTCCCCAACGGCCACTACTGGCTGGGCGTCCACATCGCCGACGTCGCCCACTACGTGCCGGAAGGCGGCGCGCTCGACGAGGAGGCCTACGAGCGATCGACGTCGGTCTACTTCCCCGAACGCGCGGTCCACATGTTCCCGGCGGAGCTGTCGACCGGCCTGTGCAGCCTGAACCCGCAGGTCGACCGCCTGGTGCAGTCGTGCCTGATGGAAATCGACCGCCGCGGCGAGGTCGTCCGCTACGAGATCCACGACGGCGTGATCCACAGCGACGCGCGCATGACGTATACGGACGTCAGCGCGATCCTGACCGATCGCGAGCCGCGACTCCTGCGCCAGTACGCGACGCTGGTGCCGATGTTCGAGACGATGCGCGAGCTGTTCGAGATCCTCAACGCGCGCCGGCGCCGGCGCGGCTCGATCGACTTCGACCTCAAGGAGCCGGAGATCATCCTCGACGACCAGGGGATGGTCGAGCAGATCATCGCCCGCGAGCGCAACGTCGCCCACCGGATCATCGAGGAGTTCATGCTCGTCGCCAACGAGACTGTCGCGCAGCACCTCGACGAGCACGCCGTGCCGACGCTCTACCGCGTGCACGAATCGCCCGACCCGCTCAAGGTCGAGGAGTTCGAGGAGTTCGTCAGCACGCTCGGCTACAGCCTCGGCGCGCCGACCAATGCCGTCAAGCCGCGCCACTTCCAGCGGCTGGTGGAGAAGATCCAGGGGAAGCCCGAGGAAAAGCCGATCGCCTTCCTGATGCTGCGGACGATGCAGAAGGCGCGCTACGACCCGGAGAACCTGGGGCACTTCGGCCTGGCGGCCAGCTACTACGCGCATTTCACCTCCCCGATCCGGCGGTATCCGGATCTCGTGGTGCACCGCACGCTGCGCGAGTCGCGCCGCGGTATGCCGGCCGACCGCGTCGAGCAGCTCACCGAGGACCTGCCCGAGATGGCGCGCCACACCTCCGAGCGGGAACGCCGGGCCAACGACGCCGAGCGCGAGCTCGTGCAGTGGAAGAAGGTGCGCTTCATGGCCGACAAGGTCGGCGACGAGTTCGAGGGCTACCTGACGGGCGTGACCGCGTTCGGCCTCTACGTCGAGCTCGTCGAGCACTTCGTCGAGGGCATGGTGCACGTCTCGACGATGGCCGACGACTACTACCGATTCATCGAGCGGGCGCACATCCTGCGCGGCGAGAACCAGGGACGCGTCTACCGGCTCGGCGATCGCGTCCGGGTGCAGGTGATCAAGGTCGACATGGAGCGCCGGCAGATCGACCTCGGCCTCGCCGAGATCCTCGATCGCGTGCGCCTGTCCGAGCAGAACCGCGGTCCGCGGCGGAGCAAGGCCGAGCCCAAGGCCGAACGCCGCCCCACCAACAGCCGGCCGGGCAAGAAGGAGCGGCAGGAGCGACGGCGGAGGCGCCGCTGACGAGCCACGCATGAGGGATGCCGCACGGGCCACGCCGACGTCGGTCGTCATCGGGACGGCAGGGCATATCGACCACGGCAAGAGCTCGCTCGTCCTGGCGCTGACCGGCACCGATCCCGATCGGCTCAAAGAGGAAAAGGCCCGCGGCATCACCATCGATCTGGGCTTTGCGCACGCCTCGGTCGGCAACGTCGACCTCGCGTTCGTCGACGTGCCCGGGCACGAGCGGTTCGTGAAGAACATGCTGGCGGGCGTCGGCGGGATCGATGCCGTGCTGCTGGTGGTGGCGGCCGACGAATCGGTGATGCCGCAGACGCGCGAGCACTTTGCGATCTGCCGGCTGCTGCGGATTCCGTGTGGCGTCATCGCCGTCACCAAGACCGATCTCGTCGATGCCGACACGCTGGCAGTGACGCAGATGGAGGCGCGGGAACTGGTGGCCGGCTCGCAGCTCGCCGACGCGCCGATCGTTGCCGTCTCGGCGCGTACGGGCGAGGGGCTCGATGCGCTCCGCGCGGCGCTCGCCGATCTGGCGCCGGCCTCAGCCGGGCGGCCGCCGCACGGCGCCCCCCGGCTGCCGATCGATCGGGTGTTTTCGATGCGCGGGTTCGGCACGGTGGTGACCGGCACGCTGACGTCCGGGACGCTGCGCGCCGACGACGACCTGGTCGTGCTGCCGGACGGCCGCCGCGTCAAAGTGCGCGGTCTTCAGGTGCACGGCGCGCCGGAGACGCGGGCTGAGGCCGGGCGGCGGGTCGCGGTCAACCTCGGCGGTGTCGAGGTGTCGGACCTCGCCCGCGGAGACACCCTCACGATCGAGGGCGGGTTCGAGGTGACGCGCCGCTTCGACGCGCGGGTGGAACTGCTCGAAGACGCGCGCCGGCTCCGACACGGCGGCCGCGTCCGATTTCACCAGGGGACCGCCGAGCTGCTCGCGCGTGTCGGGCTCGCCGACGTCACCGAGCTCAGGGCGGGTGAAGGCGCCTTTGCGCGGATCCGTCTCGAAGCGTCAGCTGTACTGGCGCGCGGCGATCGGTTCGTGCTGCGGCAGTATTCGCCGCCGCTGACGATCGGCGGCGGGATCGTCCTGGATCCGCAGCCGTCGCGAACGCCGATCCGGACCGCGCCAGCTCTCGCGCGTTTCAAGCGGCTGGCCGCCTCGGATAGCGACGCGGCGATGGCCTTCGTCGAGGAAGCGCGCACCCGTGGCATCGAGCGTGCGGCGCTCCTGCGGCGCGCCGGCGCCCTGCCGGCCGGTGAGGTCGTGACCGTCGGGTCGGCGCTCTTCGCCGCGCCAGTGGTGGCGGATCTCGAGGCCCGCCTGCTGGCGGCGCTCGACAGCTACCACGGCGCGCACCCGCTCGCTGACGGCATGCCGCGCGAGGAAGCGCGCGAGCGGATCTTCGGCGCGGCGCCGGCGGCGCTGTTCGACGAGGTCGTGCAGCGGCTTGGCAAGGCAGGCAGGCTGGCCGGGCGCGATCGGCTCGCGTTGCCGGGGCGCGGGGTGACGCTCAGCGACGAAGAAGGGAAGGCGCAGACCGCCATCGCCGGGGTGTTTCGCGCCGCCGGACTGGCGCCTCCGGACCTCGCCGCAGCCGCGGCGTCAGCGCAGGTGACGGGGGCGGTGGCTGATCGTGTGGCGAAGCTCTTGCTGCGGCAGAAGACGCTCGTGCGGATCGAGACGATGCTGTTTCACGCGGAAGCGCTGGATCGCCTGAAGCAGGACGTGACCGGATTGAAGGGGAGCCGGGCGACGGTGGATGTCGCGGCGTTCAAGGAGCGGTTCGGCGTGACGAGGAAGTTTGCGATCCCGCTGCTCGAATGGCTGGACCGCGAGCGAATCACGAGGCGGGTCGGCGATGCGCGGGTGATTCTGTAGGGCCGATCCCGGGATCAACCGAGAATCAGCTCGGGTCTTCGCCTTCCTTGGTGGCGTCCTTGAAATTGCGGATCCCCTTGCCGATGCCGCGACCGATCTCCGGCAAACGGTTTGCCCCGAAGATCAGGATGACGATCATCAGGATGATGATGAGTTCCGGGATACCGAGCCTGCCGAGCATGATGAAGCCTTTCCCTGAAACAGAACGCTCCGATTCTACCACTTTCGGGGCGCTGGCCGCCTTGTTCCTGAGCACCGTCGGGCTGGCGGCGCAGTTCACGTCCGGGGTCAACCTCGTCGAGGTCTACGCGGCGGTGGTCGATCGGGAGGGTGCACCGGTGACCGGCCTGACGCGGGCCGACTTCACCGTGCTGGAAGAGGGCGAGCCGCAGTCGCTCTCGGCCTTTGCGGAGGGGGAGTTTCCGTTGTCGGTGGCGGTGGCGATCGACCGCAGCTTCAGCATGACGGCGCGGCTCCCGACCGCGGTCGCCGCGGCGAGCGCATTTCTTGGGGACCTCCGCCGCGAGGACCAGTCGACGCTCATCGCGATCGGGTCCGAGATCGAGACGATCGCGCCGCTTTCGTCCGACCGTCCGCCTCAGCTGGGGGTGCTGGACGCGCTGAAGCCGTGGGGAACGACCGGCCTCCACGACGCCGTGATCGCGTCGATCGACGCGATCCAGTCGGCGCGGGGCCGGCGTGCGCTCGTGCTGTTTTCCGACGGCGTCGACCGTTACAGCCGCGCCGGTGCGCGCGAGGCCCTGGCGCGCGCGCGGGCGTCCGACGTCATGATCTACCCGGTCGCTCTCGGCGAGGCCCGAGCCGAGCTGTTTCCACAGCTGGCCGCTTTGACGGGCGGGCGCTCGTTCCAGACGCGCGATCCGGGGCAGGCGACTGCCGCGGCGCACCAGATCGCCTTGGAACTGCACCACCAGTATCTGCTCGGGTATTCGCCGGCGAGGCCGATCGTCGCCGGCGCGAACCAGTGGCGCGCCATCAGCGTGCGGGTCCGTCGTCCCGACGTGACCGTGCGCGCGCGCGACGGCTACCTGGCGCGCTGAGCTGGCGGGGTTCGCGAGCCCAGTCCTGGCGCAGGGCCTGCCATGCGAGCCCGACCTCGAGCGTCCGGAGCAGGCGGCGCTTCAGCCCCCGGTACGGCTGGCGGCCGGCCACCAGGTCGATCATCACGTCGCGGATGCCGGCGCTGTGCTGCAGAGCGTCGACGAGCAGCGACGTGAAACGCGGACGGAAGAAGCCGGCCTTCAGCCGCGCGGCTCGGCGCACCTCGGCGTACAGCTCGTCGCGAACCGCCGCGGCGTACTGGCGCGCCGGGTTCGCGGTGGTCAGCGCCGCGGCCGCGAGCTGCCCCGAGCGGAGCGCGAAGAAGATCCCCTCGCGGGTGATCGGATCGACCAGGCCGGCGGCGTCCCCGAGGAGCAGCCAGCCGTTCCCGGCCGGGCGCTCGGCGTCGACGTCACCTGCCGACAACGACGGGATCGGCCAGGCGTAGCGCCGCCGGTGTCCCGACGCCGCCGGAGCATACCGGTCGAGCCACGCGTCGGTGATGGCGTGCATCTCCCTGGTTGACGTCTCATCGGCCTGCGCGCACGTGCCGACCGCGAAGTGTCCGGGTCGCGGAAAGGACCACAAGTATCCGCGCGGACGATCTACGAACCTGATTACGATTTCCGGAATGTCGGGAGCATCCACGTACGATCCGGCCGCAATCGACAGCTGCGACCGCGAGAAGGGGCGCGCGACCGTCTTCCTGACGATCCCGGCCGCGCCATCGGCGCCGAGGATCCACGGGGCGGTCGCCGATCGGCCGTCGGCGAATGCCACCGTCCACATCCCGGCGTCGCGGGATATGGATGTGGCGCGCGCCCGAATCAGCGAGGCGCCTCGTGCGACCGCCGTTGCGACCAGGGCCGCGTCGAACGGCTCGCGGGCGAACACATCGAGGTCGCCAGCCGGAAGGGGGACCGTTGCGGCGCGAGCGCCCGCCTCGAACCGCACGCGGCCAACCGGCGCGAAGGGGACCGGCGGGTCGGGCGATGGGTGTCCATCGATGCCGCTGAGCGCGCGAATCAGCTCGAGCGCGCGCCGCGTGACGCCGCCGCCGCACGGTTTCTCTCGTGGATGGCTGCCGTCGGCCATCGCCACCCGTGCGCCGCCGGATGCGAGCGCGGCCGCCGCCACGGCCCCGGATGGTCCTGCTCCGATGACGATGACCTCGAAACGCTCCACCCCTGGTAAGCGTATATCGCGGCCAGGGGGGAGGATTCTGCGTCCAAAGCGAAGGACTCGAAATTGCGTACAATGGTCGTAGCCCCCGCCATGGCGGACGCACAATTCAAGGGCGCGAGCCCGAACTCCCAGTTTCTCGTCGGCGAACTGCCGCACGGTCAGGTCAAGACCAGTTGGTGGGAGGGTACGGGTGTCTCCATCGTGGCGCACGTGCTGCTGCTCGGCCTGTTCATCTACACCGCCACGCACGCCCGGCAGATCGTCCAGACCGTCACCGACGTGCCCACGAAGCTCGATTTCATCTTTTTGCCACAGAAGGGTCCGGGGGGCGGCGGCGGCGGGCGGCCCAAGGACTTCGAGCCGCCGCGCAAGGCGGAGATCGTCGCGAGCAAGCCGGTCGAGGTCAAGCCGATTCCGAAGCCGGCGAACGTGCCGATGCCGGACATCACCGTGCCGCTCCAGACCGCGAATGCCGTGCAGACGCTCCCGGGCTCGATCTCGGGACTCGAGGTGCCGACTGGAACCGGCTCCGGCAGCAACGGGCGCGGCAGCGGTATCGGCAACGGCACCGGGAGTGGCGTCGGCGAGGGTAGCGGCGGCGGCATCGGTGGGGGCGTCTACCAGATCGGCAACGGCGTCACCTCGCCCGTGCTGATGCGCGAGGTGAAGCCCAATTACACGGGCGACGCCATGCGCGCCAAGCTGCAGGGGGTCGTCGAAATGGAGTGCGTCGTGCTCCCCGACGGCACCGTCGATCCCAAGTCGATCAAGATCACCCGGTCGCTCGACTCCACGTTTGGCCTCGATCAGCAGGCGGTCATTGCGGTCAAGCAGTGGCGGTTCCGGCCCGGCATGTTCAAGGGACAGCCCGTCCCGGTCATCGTCAACGTCGAACTGACGTTCACACTCCGCTAACGATTCCCGTCTCGCCCGGCCGGGAACCGGCCGGCGCCGACATTCCCGTCCGTACTCCGGTCCCACAGGCATACTGGGGACCAGTCCCCTTTCCCTCAGTATTCGGTTGCCGCATGGACTGCCATGCGCTACGCTTCGCCCGGCCTCGGAACATCCGTCTTACGGGAGGAAGTGGAATGTTTAGGCGCGTTCTCACGATCAGCATGCTGATCGCGGCAAGCGCGGCCGGCCCCGCATTTGGGCAGGCCGTCAGCGGAACCATCCTCGGAACCGTGACCGACGCGACCGGTGCCATCCGGCCCGATGCGAAAGTCACGGCGGTGAATGAAGGCACCGGCCTCTCGCGTACGATCACTTCCAGTGCCAGCGGCGAGTACACGTTCCCGTCGCTGCCGACGGGGCACTACACGGTGACCGCGGAGCTCACCGGATTCCGCGCGCTCGCGTTGTCGAACATCGAGCTCGGCGTCGATCAGAAGGTCCGCGTCGATCTGAAGCTCGAGACCGGCGCCTTGTCGGAGACGATGACCGTCGTCGGGCAGACGCCGCTGGTCCAGACCTCGACGTCCGAGCTGGGGGCGACGATCACCAACCAGAATATCGAGGCGCTGCCGCTCAACGGCCGCAACTTCGTCAATCTGACCCGCACGGTGCCGGGCGTACTGCGCGGCATTCCTGGCGCGAACATCGACGGCGCCGGCAGCCTCGCGTGGCGCGCCTCGGCGTCGTTCTCCGCCAACGGCCAGCGTCCGCGCGACAACAACTTCATGCTCGACGGGGTCGACAACAACGAGACCTGGCTGCAGACGGTCGTCATTTTCCCGAGCGTCGACTCCCTCGACGAGTTCAAGCTGCAGACCTCGACCTACTCGGCCGAGTTCGGCCGCTCGCTTGGCGGCGTCGTCAACCTGCAGATCAAGTCGGGCACCAACAATCTGAGCGGGAGCGCGTTCGAGTTCCACCGCGACTCGGCGTTCGACGCCAACGACTTTTTCAACAACCGCGCCGGCCGCGCCAAGCCCGACTTCAAGCAAAACCAGTTCGGCGGCACGCTCGGCGGCCCGATCTTCAAGAACAAGACGTTCTTCTTCGGCTCCTACCAGGGGCATCGTGAAGACCAGGGGCAGACGTTCCTGTCGACGGTGCCGTCGCTGGCGATGCGCAACGGCAACTTCTCCGAGCTGAACCGCACCATCTTCGATCCGCAGACCGGCCAGCCCTTCGCCGGAAACGTGATTCCGACCGACCGATTCGACCCGGTGGCGGCCAACATCCTCAAGCAGCTGTATCCGGAGCCGAACACCGCCGGCACGCGCTCGTCGAACGGGCAGATCATCAACAACTACCTGATCAACCCGGTCAAGACGCGGCACGACGACCAGTTCGACACCAAGTTCGATGAGAACCTGTCGGACGCCAACCGCTTCTTTGTGCGCTACAGCTACCAGAAGACGCACCGCGTGCAGCCGGCCTCGCTGCCGCACGGCGACGCCGGCGCGACCTTTGGCGCCGGCGACGGCAACGTCAAAGCGCAGGGGCTGGCGTTCAACGACACCCACATCATCTCGAGCCACCTGCTCAACGAGGCGCGCTTCGGCTGGACGTCGATCAAGTTCTTCATGACGCCGATCGACTACCTGGCCAATCCGGCCGCGGCGGTCGGCCTGGCGAACATCAACCTCAACGACGCCACCTCGGGCATGACGCAGCTGACCTTCCAGAACATCCGCAACCTGGGGGCGAACAGCAATCAGCCGCTCATCACCAACCAGAACGACTTCTCGTTCGCCGACAACGTAACCTGGACGAGGAACAAGCAGACGATCAAGATGGGCGGCAACCTGATCCTGCGCTCGCGCGAGATTCTCAACGCCGACACGATCGTCGGGCAGTTCGGCTTCAACAACAACATGACGTCGAACTGCGCCGGCCAGCCGGCGGGGTGCACGGTCAACAGCACCACCGGCTTCGACGTGGCGAGCTTCGAGCTCGGCCTGACCGCGGCGAAGAACCGCAACCTGTTCGACGCCAACACCTACACCGAGAAGCGCCCGGAGATCGGCGCCTACCTCCAGGACGACTACCGCGCGACGTCGAAGCTGACGGTGAACATGGGCCTGCGCTACGACGTGTTCCCGCCCTGGGACGAGATCGACAACCGGCAGTCGAACTTCGACGTGACGACCGGCCAGTTCGTGCTCGCCTCGGACGACGCGACGATCGCCGGAGTCAAGGTGGGTCGCCGCCTGCAGACGTATTCCAAGGGTGACCTCGGGCCGCGCGTCGGCTTCGCCTACGACATCGCGGGCGACGGCAAGATGCTCGTCCGCGGCGGCTACGGCATCTACTGGAACTTCTCGCCCGGCGGCACCTCGTCATCCAAGGCGCAGAACCAGCCGTTCCTCCAGTCGACGGCGCTGACGCCGACGCCGAGCGCCTACGGCAGCAACCTGCTGCTGAAGGACAGCCTGCCGGCGCCGCCCGGGGTGAATCCGTCCGCCTCGCCGACCGGTTCGACGCGGTCGATCTTCGACGTCAACTTCCGCGACGCCTACGCGCGCCAGTGGAACATCAACACCCAGCGCGGCTTCGCCACCAACTACCTGGTCGAAATCGCCTACGTCGGCTCGCAGGGTCGTCAGATGATGATCAAGACCGACGCGAACCAGGCGCCGCCCATCGTCGGCGTGACCGACGCGAACGTCAACCGGCCGTTCATCCTGACCGACCCGCTGCTGCGCACGCTCGGCCAGTCGCAGAGCAGCGGGACGCTCGACTACAACGCCCTGCAGATGAAGTTCCAGCGTCGCTTCGCGAACAACTTCTCCTTCCTCAACTCGTACACGTGGGGCCAGGCGCTCGACCTGTCATCGGACAACGACGGCACCGTCACCCTGACCAACATCTTCGATCCGCAGTACAACCACGGCCCGGCCGACTACGACATCAAGCACACGTTCTCGTCGAGCTGGGTGTACGAGCTCCCCTGGGCGCGCGGCCAGTACTACGGCGGCTGGCAGCTGGCCGGCATCATGCTCATCCGCGGCGGTCTGCCGCTGACCGTGACCCAGACCCAGGGCGTGGCGTCGACCGGCACCGGCAACCGGCCGGACCGCGTCTGCAACGGCACGATCGACAACCCGACGATCGATCACTGGTTCGACACGTCGTGCTTCGTGGCGACCACAGACACGACCGGCACCTATGGGAACTCCGGCCGCGGCATCATCCGCGGGCCGGGGTCGGTCAACATCGACGCGTCGCTCGTCAAGAACACCAAGTTCGGCCACACCAATACCGAGGTCCGGATCGAGGCGTTCAACGTACTGAACCATCCGCAGTTCGCCAACCCGAACACGACGATCGGCAACGCCGCCGTCGGGACCATCTCGGCGATGCTGTCGAGCCCCTCGTGCTCGCTGTGCGGGACGACGGCGCGGCAGGTGCAGATCGGGCTGAAGGTGAGGTTCTAAACGACGGCAGGAGTGGTTCACCACCTCTGCGTTTCACCGCTCCGCTTCTAGGGGCGCCCGGACCGGCGCGTGCTACCATGCCCGGTCCGGGCGCGTTTGTGTCCGGCCGACAGTCAGGAGGTTCGCGTGGCAACTGATCGCACCGATCAGGGCGGCATCACCCGCCGGGATTTCGCAACCCGCGTGGGCGCGGCCGCGGCCGGCGTCGTCGCGGCCGAGGCCTTCGGGCCGTTCGTCAGCGCGGCGCACGCCGGCGGTCGCATCCTCGGCGCCAACGATCGCGTCGTCATCGCGCATATCGGTATCCACAGCCAGGGCAACGCGCTCAAGCGCGGTTTCGCCCAGCTCAAGAACGTCGAAGTCAAGACGCTCTGCGACGTCGACGAGAATCTGTTCGCGTCGCGAGCCAACGACAAGGCGGTGCTCGACAAGGTGCCGACCTTCAAGCCTGCCTACCAGCAGGATCTGCGGCGGGTGTTCGACGACAAGGACGTCGACGCTGTCGTGATCGCGATCCCGAATCACTGGCACGCGCTCGCCAGCATCTGGGGCGCCCAGGCCGGCAAGCACGTCTACATCGAGAAGCCGGCGTCGCACACGATGTGGGAAGGGCGGCAGATGATCAATGCCGCGCGCACTCACAGCCGCATCATGCAGGTCGGCACGATGAACCGCAGCCGTCCGGCCGTGATCGACGCGATCAAGTTCATCCAGGACGGCGGCATCGGCAAGGTCTACATGGCGCGCGGCCTCTGCTTCAAGCCGCGGCCCAACATCGGCAAGTATCCCGACGGTCCGATGCAGGCGAGCGATCCGGCGTTCTCGTTCACGGTCGGCGGCAGGGGCAACGACGGTCCGTATACGACCGAGTACCTGTCGAAGGTCGACTACGACCTGTGGATCGGCCCGGCGCCGGCCAAGCCGTTCAACCGCAACCGGTTCCACTACAACTGGCACTGGCAGTGGGACTACGGCAATGGCGACACCGGCAACCAGGGGCCGCATCAGTTCGACATCGCGCGCTGGGGCCTGGGGAAGAGCGAGCACCCGGTGAAGGTCAGCTCGATGGGCGGCTACTTCGGCGAGCAGCCGAGCGCGCAGGAGACGCCCGACATGCAGACGTCGCTCTTCCAGTACGCCGACGGCGCCTACCTCGAGTTCGGCACGCGCGGCGAGCACACCAACGACGAAGGCGGCGTCCGCATCGGCAACATCTTCTACGGCTCGAAGGGCTGGCTCTGGATCGAGGAGAGCGGCCGCCAGTGGCAGTCGTACGTCGGCGAAGTGGGCTCGAAGAACCAGAAGGGCCCGGGGTCGGCCGACAAGCCGGATTCACAGCAGGCTGAAGCCCAGGGGCTGACGACGGTGGAGTTCCCGCACTACCAGAACTTCATCGACGCCATCCGCGCCAACGATCCCAAGATTCTGACCTGCGACATTCTCGAAGGGCACCTGTCCGCCGCGCTCGTCCACATGGCCAACGCGTCCTACCTGGTCGGCCATTCGCTCGAGTTCGACGGCAAGAACGAGCAGTTCAAGGGCAACGAGAAGAAGGCCAACGAGCTGCTGACGCGGGAGTACCGGAAGGGCTTCGAAGTGCCGAAGATCGCCAACGCCAAGGACATGACGACGTCCGGACAGAAATAACAAACAGAGAACAGAAGACAAAAGGCGGAGCGCTCGTGGCGCTCCGCCTTTTGTTATTTGCGCGGCGTCGTGAAGCGGGCCGTCACCTGGTTCCAGGTGTCCTTCAGAAACCCCATCGCGTTGACGTCGCGCTTGATTACCGATGACGCGAAGTTCTTCGCCTGCTCGATCGAGATGTGCGGCGGCAGCGGCGGCACGTTCGGATCGGTGATCGCCTCGAAGACGAACGGCCGATCGGCGCTGAGCGCGCGGTCCCAGGCGGCGGCGACCGCTCCAGGGCTGTCGACGCGGATGCCGTCCAGGCCGAGCGATTTCGCATAGTCCGCGTACGGGAAATCGGGGAGGTCCTGCGACGCCTCGAACTTCGGGTCTCCGGCCAGCACGCGTTCCTCCCAAGTCACCATGTTGAGGTCGCGGTTGTTGAGCACGAGAATCACCAGCCGCGGGTCGCTCCACTCGCGCCAGTACTTGCCGATCGTGATGAGCTCGTTCAGGCCGTTCATCTGCATCGCGCCGTCTCCCGCGATGCCGATGACGACGTGGTCCGGATAGGCGAACTTGGCGGCGATCGCGTAGGGCACGGCCGGCCCCATCGTCGCCAGCGTGCCCGATAGCGACGCCCTCATGCCGCGGCGGATCTTCAGGTCGCGCGCATACCAGCTTGCCGCCGAGCCCGAGTCGCACGAGATGATGCAGTCGTCAGGCAGCCGCGGCGAGAGCTCCCAGAAGACACGCTGCGGGTTCAGCGGCTCGGCGTCGGCCATCGCCCGCGCCTCGAGCAGGGGCCACCACTCGGCGACGTTCTTCTCGATCGTGTCGCGCCAGGTGCGGTCGGCCTTGCGCGCCAGCAGCGGCAGGAGCGCGCGCAGCGTCTCGCGGCTGTCGCCGATCAGGTTGAGCTCCATCGGATAGCGAATCCCGAGCAGCCGCCCGTCGATGTCGATCTGTATGCCGCGCGCCTGACCGGGTTTGGGCAGGAACTCACTGTACGGAAAGTTGCTGCCGACCATCAGCAGCGTGTCGCACGCCTCCATCATCTGCCAGCTCGGCTTCGAGCCGAGAAGCCCGATCGGGCCGGTCACGAACGGATAGTCGTCGGGCAGAACGGCCTTGCCCAGCAGTGCCTTGGCCACGCCTGCGGCGAGGACCTCGGCGACGTCGACCACCTCGTCGGCGGCGTGCAGCGCCCCGGCACCGACCAGGATCGCGACCCGCTCTCCGGCGTTGAGGATATCGGCCGCCCGCTGCAGGTCGGCATCGTAGGGCACGACGCGCGGCGTCGTGAATCCGAGTGCGGAATGCACGGTTGCGTGCGTGCGCGGCGGCTCTTCGACGGCGTCGAGCTCCTGCACGTCGTTCGGGACGATGATGCAGGTCACGGTTCGTTCGGCCCGGGCGATGCGCATCGCGCGATCGACGAGGTGGCGCATCTGCTCGGGAGTCGACGCCATGTGGACGTATTCGTGCGCGACGTCCTTGAAGAGCGACAGCAGGTCGACCTCCTGTTGGAACTCGCCACCGATCGCCGCGCGGGCCGACTGGCCGACGATCGCGACGACCGGCTGGTGATCCAGCTTCGCGTCGTAGAGGCCGTTCAGCAGGTGGATGGCGCCGGGTCCGGATGTGGCCAGGCAGACGCCGACCTCACCCGTGAACTTGGCGTGCGCGCACGCCATGAACGCCGCCATCTCCTCGTGGCGCACCTGGATGAAACGCATGCGCTCCTGCGCGCGCTCGAGCGCGCCCATGATGCCGTTGATGCCGTCACCGGGATATCCGTAGATTCGGGTCACGCCCCAGCTCGACAGCCTCTGCACGAGTTGATCGCTGACAGTCATGGGGGATCGAACAAGCAATTCGAGATCCGTCCGCTCCGGATCCAATCGCGGGTCGGGATCTTGCACGGAAGCCGGGTCATGAAGACATTTCTGAAGTGGTCTGCGGCCATCGCGGGCGTGTGGGCGGGCGGTGTGCTGGCCTGGTCCGTGGTCGAGGCAGGACGGCAGCGCATGCGCTCGGCGCTCGGGCGCGCCGAGGCGATCGCCGATCGCACCCGCGCGACGCTCGAAGAAACCGAGGCCGCGCTGCACGACCTGCGCACGTCAGTCTAGTCGGCTTCGACCGCGAGGCCTGGAGAACGCACATTGCATTCACGGGTGACAGGAGGTATCGAATGCGGAATCGCAATACACCGTCGAGCTGGCAGGACGAGAGCGCGTATTGGCGCAACACTTTCAGCTCGCGCCCGTATACGGTCGATGCGCCGGACTACAGTCTCTGGGAACCTGCCTACCGATACGGCTACGAATCGGCGAACCGTGACGGGGAACGAACCTGGCAGGACTCGGAACCCGAGCTCTCCCGCGGCTGGAACAGCTACCCACACCGCGGCAGTTTCAGCTGGGACCAGGTGAAACATGCCGTCCGCGACGCCTGGGATCGGGTGACCGGCCACCACCCGGTCGGGACCCGCTAGAGGTCGAACGGCAAGGGTCGGCTGGGTTGGCCCAGCCGGCCTCTGCCTCCCCTCGCGACCTCAGACGGCCTGACGCAGGATCTGCGAGAGGTGCTGGGCATGGCGTCCCGCCGCTTGCGCGAGCTGCTCACGGCAGCTGAAACCGTCGGCGACTATCAGCGAGCCGACGGGGAGGCGCCGCGCTGCGGGTAACAGGACGCGCTGTCCGACCGCGATCGAGAGATCGTAGTGCGACGCCTCGAACCCGAACGAGCCGGCCATCCCGCAGCAGCCCGTGTCTGGAGCATCGACCTGGGCACCGAGCGAGCGCAGCAGTTCCGTGTCATCGTCCACACCGAATACCGCCTTCTGATGGCAGTGCCCGTGAAACAGCATGCCCGCCTCGAGACGCGCCAGACGAAATCGATCCTGGTGCCGCCGGACGAACGCCCCGAGCAGGGTCACCTGCGAGGCGAGCCGCGCCGCGTCCTGGTCGTGCGGAAGCATGTTGGGCAGCTCGTCGCGAAACACGGCGGCGCAGGACGGCTCGAGGACGATCACCGGCAGGCCGGCGCGAATCTGGTCGCGGATATCGGCCAGCGTCCGCCGCAGCTGCCGTCTGGCGAGCCCGAGAAAGCCGTAGTCGTACAGCGGACGCCCGCAGCAGACGTCGCGCCGCGGCACGATGACATCGAACCCGGCGCGTTCGAGCAGTTCGTATGCCGCGATCGCCGTGTCGGGATGAAAGTGGTTGTTGAACGTGTCGGGCCAGAGGACGACCTGGTCGTGGCCGCGCACCCTTGCACGGCGTTGCTTCGCCTGCCATGACGTGAACGTTTCCGGTGCGAAGGCCGGCATCCGCCGGGCCGCCGCCGCGCCCGACAGCAGCTTGGCGACAGCCGATACACCCGCTGTCTGCGTCATCCAGTTCGCCAGCGACGGCGCGATCGCGGCCCCCCGCGCCCACCAGTGAATCAGCCCGAAGGCGTAGGCGGTGCGGGGCCGCAGGTGCCTCTTGTAGTAGTGCGACAGGAACTCCGCCTTGTAGGTGGCCATGTCGACGTGGACGGGGCAGTCTCCCTTGCATCCCTTGCACGACAGGCAGAGATCGAGCGATTCCTTCACCGCATCGCTCTGCCATCCGCCGCTCACCGGATCGCCCTCGAGCATCTCCCACAGGAGGTGAGCGCGTCCGCGGGTCGAGTGGCGCTCTTCGCGCGTCACCTGAAAGCTCGGGCACATCGTCCCGCGATCGGTGCGGCGGCATTCGCCGACTCCGACGCAGCGTTGCATCGCGCGTGCGAAGCTGCCGCCGGCGTCGGGATAGCGGAACTCCGTTGCCGGAGACGGATGGTTGTAGTCGCCCCCGTAGCGAAGGTTCTCGTCGATCCGGAACGGATCGACGAGCTTGCCCGGGTTCATGCGGTTGCCGGCATCCCAGATCTGCTTGAACTCGCCGAATGCCTGCATGATTTCCGGGCCGAACATCTTCGGCAGCATCTCGGCCTTCGACTGCCCGTCGCCGTGCTCGCCGGAGAGCGATCCGCCGTACGAGACGACGAGCTCGGCCGCTTCTTCGATGAACGAGCGGAAGTGCGCGATGCCGGCCGCTGTGAACAGATCGAAATTGATGCGGGTGTGAAGACATCCCTGCCCGAAGTGGCCGTAGAAGTCGCCGATGTAGTGATAGCGGTCGAGAAGCTGCCGCAGGTCGCGCAGATAGCCGCCCAGACGCGCCGGCGGGACGGCGGAATCCTCCCAGCCCTCCCACGTCGGATGGTCGCTGGTGACGTGCGCCGTCGCGCCGAGCCCGGCCTCACGCGTCCGCCAGATCTGCTGCTCCTGCGCGCGGTCGTCGAAGATCTTCGCGGCCGGGGCATGTCCGCGCCGGCTCAGGTCGTCGACCATGTGGCGCGCCTGATCGTCAGCGCCGTCGCGGGTGTCGGCCCCGAATTCGACGAGCAGCCAGCCGCTTCCGTCGGGCAACTGGCGCAGCGAGTCCTCCCGAATGCCGATGTGGCGGATGTCGCGGACAAGACGATCGTCCATGCCTTCGAGGCCGATCGGCCCGTATTCCATGATCCGGACGACGTCGTCGGCCGCGGCATAGACGTCGGAATAGCCAAGCGCGACGAGCGTGCGGCACGGCGGGCTCGGCACGAGACGCACGTCCGCTTCGAGCACCATGACGCACGTGCCTTCGCTGCCGACGAGCGCGCGGGCGACGTTGAATCCATGCTCCGGCAGCAGCCAGGGCAGGTTGTAACCCGAGACGCGGCGGGGAATGTCGGGGAACTCGCGGCGGATCGCGTCCGCGTGGCGATCGCGCAGCGCGCGGAGGGCCGAATAGATCTCGGCCGGTCGACCGCCGGCGCGGACGATCGCGTCCAGTTCCTCCTCGCTGGTCGGACCGACCCGCATCCGTGTGCCGTCGTAGAGCAGAAGCTCGAGCGCTTCGACGTTGTCGTCGGTCTTGCCTGCCATCACCGAGTGCACCCCGCACGAGTTGTTGCCGATCATGCCGCCGAGCGTGCAGTGATCGTGCGTCGAGGGATCCGGCGCGAAAGTGAGCTGGTGCCGCTCGGCTGCGGTTCGCAGGTGATCGAGGATGAGACCAGGCTGCACTCGAGCCACGCGGGTCTCCGGATCGAGGTGGACGATTCCGTTCATGTATTTCGAGCAGTCGATCGCCACCGCGACGTTGCAGCACTGGCCGGCGAGGCTCGTCCCGCCGCCGCGCCCGAAGATGGGCGCGTCGTGCTCCCGGCAGATCCGCACCGCTTCGACGATGTCGCCGGCGTGGCGGGGCATGACGACGCCGATCGGCACCTGACGGTAGTTCGATCCGCCAGTCGCATACAGCGCGCGCGAGCCGGCGTCGAAGCGGACCTCGCCTTCGATGGCGCCTGCCAGCTCGCGTGCGAGCGCGGCGCGCGCCGCGTCGGTCCAGTCGTGCGATCCAAAGCGATGGCGGCGGTCTCTGGTGGAGCGAATCAAGGGAAGCGGCTGGTGCATGGTCGTGTGTCAGGGGCAGCGATAGGGCTCGGCGTCGGCGCGTTTGAGTGCGAGCCCGAGACCGGGACGGGTGCGATCGGCGCGGATCTCGCCGGCCCGAGGGCGCGGCGCACCATCGAACAACAGCTGTTCGATCCGCGCGTGGTCGTGGAAATACTCGATATGGCAGACGTGCGGGACGGCCGAACAGACCTGCGCGTGGATCGAGGGCGCCGTGTGCGCCGAGAGGGGCAGATGCCAGGCTTCGCTGAGCGTCGCGGCCTTCAGGAAGCCGCTGATGCCGCCACAGCGCGTCGCGTCCGCCTGCAGGACGTCGACGGCCCGCTTCTGCAGCAGGCTTCGGAAATCGTCGACGTCGTAGGCGTATTCGCCGGCGGCGATCGCCATACCGGCCGGCGCGCGATCGACGAGCAGGGCCAGGCCGTCAAGGTCATCGGAGGACACCGGTTCTTCGAACCACGTGACCTGGCAATCGGCGAATCGCGCCGCCAGCGCCAGCGCCTGCTTGCGGGTGTAGGCGCCGTTGGCGTCGACGAAGAGCTCGGCCTCGGGCCCGATGGCTCGCCGTGCCGCCTCGACCCGCGCGATGTCGTCGCGCGCCGAGCGACCGATCTTCATCTTGACCCGCGTGAACCCGTCCGCGATCCATCCGCCGAGCTGTTCCGTCAGGCGATCAACGGAATACGACGTGAAGCCGCCGCTGCCGTAGAGCGGCACCGCGTCGCGCGCGGCGCCGAGCAGCGTGACGACCGGCATACTGACCAGCCGTCCCTTCAGATCCCACAACGCGCAATCGAGCGCCGACAATGCCGTCGCTCCCAGACCAGACCGTCCGACGTTTCGCAGGGCGGCCGTCGCCGCAGTCGAAGCGGCCGGTACGTCGAGCGCTTCGATCCCTGTGACCGCCGGTGCCAGCGTCGCCACGAGCGATACGGCCGAGGCGTGTGTGTACGAATAGCCGAGGCCGACCTCGTTGCCGGCTGACACTTCCACCACCAGGAGCGTCGTCGAGTTCCACGTGAAGGTACCGTCTGATTCCGGGGCGTCGGTCGGAATTCGGAACGCCGACGCCGTTACGCGCTGAATGGGCGCGTCGGCCCGCATGCCGCTGGGATAAGCAAGCGCGGGTCCGCCGGCGACTCAGCGGTGCGCGGGGTGACAGGGCCGCTGCAGCCAGGCGACGTCCCAGAACCGATCAAACTTGCGGCCGACCTCCCGGAAGACGCCCACCTGCCGGAATCCGCAGCGCTCGTGGAACGCGATCGACGCCGGGTTGGGGAGTGCCACGCCGGCGACGATGGTGAGGACGTCTTGATCGGCCATTGCGGCGAAGAGCGCGTCGTAGAGCAGACGCCCGATGCCGCGTCCGACCAGGTCGTGCCGCACGTAGACGGTCGACTCGACGGTCGTATCGTACGCCGCTTTGGGCCGCCAGCGGCTCGTCGAGGCGTAGCCGGCGATCGCGTTCCCGTCGACGGCGACGAGCAGGCGATAGCGTCCGCCGGCATGGCTGTCGAGCCACGCACGCCTCTGCTCCGGCTCGAACGGCTCGACGTCGAACGTAATCGGCGTGTGGACGACGTAGTGGTTGTACAGGGCGGTCAGCGCCGGAAGGTCGGCGGCCGCGGCTGGTCGGACAGCCGGCATGCGGGTAGTCAGCGCCGGCGGTCGCTGACGATCGCGTGCAGCAGCCAGTTCACCGCGCTGATCACGAGCGCGCCGAGGAACGCGGCGCCGAACCCCGCGATCGAGAAGCCGGGGACCAGCCACGCCACCAGCGCCAGGCAGATCGCGTTGACGACGAAGATGAAGAGGCCGAGCGTCAGGATGGTGAAGGGCAGCGTGAGCACGAACAGGATCGGCTTGATGACGGCGTTGACCAGGCCGAGGATCAGGCCCGCGAGGATCGCCGTGGCGGGCCCCGTCACGTGGATACCCGGCACCAGGTTGGCGGCGAGGAATACCGCGACGGCATTCACCACCAAGCGGAGCAGGAAACGCATGATCAGAGATTAGCCTGTTTCGCGCCGCCGGGAGGTAACATACACCTCGCTGACGTGAAAAGCGGGTCGATTAAAACGGGAAGCGCGCGCGATGACGCCGCGGTGCGCCTGAGATGAACCAGGGACTCTGGCGCGGACCGGACAGGCGGCTCCGTTGCGCGTGGTGCCGCAGCGATCCAGGCTACGTCGAATACCACGATCGCGAGTGGGGACGGCCGGCGCCCGACGATCGCGCACTCTTCGAGAAAATCTGTCTTGAGGGATTCCAGAGCGGTCTCAGCTGGCTGACCATCCTGCGGAAGCGGGAGAACTTCCGCCGGGCGTTCGCCGGCTTCGAGCCGGCCAGGGTGGCGCGCTTCACGCAGCGCGACGTGACGCGGCTCCTGAACGACGCCGGCATCGTGCGGCATCGCGGCAAGATCGAGAGCACCATCAACAACGCGAAGCGCTGTCCCGCGATCGCCGACGAGTTCGGATCGCTGGCGGAGTATGTCTCGCGCTTCGAGCCCAACAAGAGCACGCGGCCAAAGAAGCTGACGTGGACCCTGTTGAAGACGATGTCGACGACGCCCGAATCGACCGCCCTCTCGAAGGACCTGCGCAAGCGCGGCTGGACGTTCGTCGGTCCGACGACGATGTATGCGTTCATGCAGGCGATGGGGCTGGTGAACGATCACCTGCACGGGTGCAGCTTCCGGGTCCCGGAGGGCACGCGTCAGAGATGAAAAAAGGCCGGCTGGATTGCTCCAACCGGCCTTCGTTATTCGGCAGTCGCCAATGACGGCGATGCTCAGTACATGCCGCCCATGCCGCCGGGGCCGCCCCCGGACGGAGCTTCCTTCTTCTCTTCCGGAATCTCCGAGACGAGCGCTTCGGTGGTCAGCAGCAGCGAGGCGATCGACGACGCGTTCTGCAGCGCCGTGCGGACGACCTTGACCGGGTCGATGACTCCCGCCGCGACCAGGTCCTCGTACTTGTCGGCGCCCGCGTTGTAGCCTTCGTTGCCCTTGCCGTCCTTCACCTTCTGGACGACGATCGAGCCTTCCTGGCCCGCGTTGGTCGCGATCCAGCGGCACGGCTCCTCGATCGCCTTGCGGATGATCTCGGCGCCGACCTTCTGGTCGTGCTCCAGCTTGAGCCCCTCGAGCGCCTTGGCCGCGCGGATGAGCGCGACGCCGCCGCCGGGGACGATCCCTTCTTCGACGGCAGCCTTGGTCGCGTGCATCGCGTCCTCGACGCGCGCCTTCTTCTCCTTCATCTCGGTCTCGGTGGCCGCACCGACCTTGATGACCGCGACGCCGCCGACCAGCTTCGCGAGGCGCTCCTGCAGCTTCTCGCGGTCGTAGTCCGAGGTGGTCTCCTCGACCTGCGTGCGGATCTGCTTGACGCGACCCTCGATCTGGCTCTGCGTGCCGGAGCCCTCGACGATCGTCGAGTTGTCCTTGTCGATCGTGACCTTCTTGGCCTTGCCGAGATCGTCGAGCTTGATGTTCTCGAGCTTGATGCCGAGGTCTTCCGTGATCGCCTTGCCGCCGGTGAGGATCGCGATGTCTTCGAGCATCGCCTTTCGGCGGTCGCCGAAGCCCGGCGCCTTCACCGCCGCTGCCGACAGCGTGCCGCGCAGCTTGTTGACGACCAGGGTGGCGAGCGCTTCGCCGTCCACGTCTTCAGCAATGATGAGCAGCGGACGGCCGGCGCGCGCCACCTGTTCGAGCAGCGGCAGCAGGTCCTTCATCGAGCTGATCTTCTTCTCGTGGATCAGGATGAGCGGGTTCTCGAGCGCCACTTCCATGCGCTCGGGATCGGTCACGAAGTAGGGCGACAGGTAGCCACGGTCGAACTGCATGCCCTCGACGACCTCGAGCGAGGTCTCCATCGACTTCGCTTCTTCGACGGTGATGACGCCGTCCTTGCCGACCTTGTCCATCGCTTCCGCGATGATCTTGCCGATCGTCTCGTCGCTGTTGGCCGAGATCGTGCCGACCTGCGCGATGGCGGCGCCGCTGACCGGCTTCGACGCCTTCTTCAGCTCGGCCACGATCACTTCGACGGCCTTCTCGATGCCGCGCTTGAGTTCCATCGGGTTGGCGCCGGCGACCACGTTCTTGGCGCCCTCGCGGAAGATCGCCTGCGCGAGCACGGTCGCGGTGGTCGTGCCGTCGCCGGCGATGTCCGAGGTCTTGCTCGCGACTTCACGGACCATCTGCGCGCCCATGTTCTCGAGCGGGTCCTTCAGCTCGATCTCCTTGGCCACCGTCACGCCGTCCTTGGTGATGGTGGGGGAGCCGAACTTCTTGTCGAGGACGACGTTCCGGCCCTTGGGGCCGAGGGTCACCTTGACGGCGTTGGCGAGCTGATTGACGCCGCGCAGGATGGCCTGACGCGACTCCTCGCCGTAAATAATCTGCTTTGCCATGGCTTGTTGGATTCTCCTCTAGCGGTTTGCCGGGCCTGACGGTCCGACCTACTTGGTAATGACGCCGAGGATCTCTTCCTCGCGCATGATCAGGTACTCGTCGCCTTCGAGCTTGATTTCCTGGCCCGAGTACTTGCCGAACAGGATCGTGTCGCCTTCCTTGACGTCGAGCGGCGTGACTTTGCCGTCCTTCTCGACCTTGCCCTTGCCCACGGCGATCACCTTGCCCTGCTGCGGCTTTTCCTTGGCCGAGTCGGGGATGATGATGCCGCCGACCTTCTGCTCGCCTTCTTCGATGCGCTGCACAATCACTCGGTCGTGCAGGGGCCGGATGCCCACCTTCGTTGCAGTTGCTGCCATACGTTATTGCTCCGTGAATGAGAAATGGTGCCCCACTGGGGACTAGCAATCAGTGTGGTCGACTGCTAATTCTATGAAACGGCTGGCGGGGTGTCAAGCAGTCTCGTATCCGGACTGCTAATCGGGCAGGGGCCCCGGCAGACCGGCCCGCCCCCTCGTCCCGCGGACTCAGGCGGTGCGCTTGATCCGGTATTCGGCGACCTTGCGGGCGATCGTGTTGCGGTGGACGCCGAGCAGTTCGGCCGCTTCGCCGAGACTGCCCTTGGTGCGCTGGAGGGCGCGGGTAATGGAGAGCTTCTCGAACTCGCGGCGGACGTCTTCGTAATGAAGACCCTTGTCGAGCATCTCCGAGACCAGCCGCTCGAGGGAATCCCGCACGGGCGCTACTCGAGCTCGCGGCCGGAGAGCCGGCGGAAGGCCTCGACATACTTCTCGCGCGTCCTGGCGATCACCGGGTCTGGCAGCGCCGGCACCGGCGGCTGCTTGTTCCACTTGATCTCTTCGAGGTAGTCGCGGACGAACTGCTTGTCGAAGCTCGGCACGGCTCCGCCGGGCCGGTAATCGTCCTTCGGCCAGAAGCGCGACGAATCCGGCGTCAGGACTTCGTCGATGAGCACCACGTCGGCGGCCGGGTTCCCTCCGCCGACCAGGCCGAACTCGAACTTCGTGTCCGCGATGATGATCCCCTTGGACTCGGCGTGCTCGCAGCCACGGCGGAAGATCTCGAGGGTCAGATCGCGCAGACGCGTCGTCAGCTCGCGGCCGATGATCCGGGCGGCTTCGTCTTCGCTGATGTTGATGTCGTGCCCGCTGTCTTCCTTGGTGGCCGGCGTGAAGATCGGCTGCGGCAGCCGGTCCGATTCCCGCAGGCCCCCTGGCAGCTTCACGCCGCACACCATGCCGGTCTTCTGGTATTCCTTCCACCCGGAACCGGAGAGGTAGCCGCGCGCGACGCACTCGATCGGCACTGGCCGCGTGCGCCGGCACAGCATCGAGCGTCCCTTCAGCTCCGAGGCGTACTTCTGCAGCGCCGCCGGGTACCGGCGCACGTCGGTCGCGATCATGTGGTTCGGCACGAGATCGCCCATCCGCTCGAACCAGAACGCCGACAACTGCGTCAGCACCTTGCCCTTGTCCGGGATGGCCGAACCGAGCACGTAGTCGAAGGCTGAAATGCGATCGGTCGCCACCAGCAGCAGTGCCTCTTCCGAGCCGAGGCCAACCTGATAGATGTCGCGTACTTTGCCGCGGCCGTGCAGGGTGAGATCGGCGAACGATGTTTCGAGAACAGGATCCATGAGTATTGAGTCGTGTGCAGTCAGCCGTGAGTGGTGGGCCGTGAGCAGTTGGCAGTATGCCGTCGGCGCGCGCGAATTGGAACCGCAAACTGCGCGCTACGAACGGCTCGCCGCTGCGGGTTCCTAGGTTATTTGCCCCCAGCCCGCACGTCGATCCGGCCCCGCGTCGCCCGCAGCGTGAGAACGGGGCCGCCTCCGCGAATGGCCGCGCTCACCCGCATGTCGGGTCCGTCGGCGGGCGCCGCCGGGACGTTCGTCAGATCGGAGGTGATGCGTCCGTCCGTCGCGATGGCGTCGAGCGTGAAGCCTCCGGGCGGCGCGGTCACGACGATGGCGCCGACGTTGTAGATCGTCACCGGGGCGGCCGCGGCGAGGCGGATGTCGAGGTCGGTGTTGTGACCGTCGATACGCCCCTCGGTGCGCAAGCCATCGACGCGCAGCGCGCCGCCGGTCCCGTTGTATCGCAGTGGTGGCTGCATGCGCTCGATCTGCCCCAGTGAGATGTCGCTGTTGCGCGACTCGATATCGAGAGGACCGGAGAGCCCGTTCAGGCTCAAACGGCCGCCGCTGGTCTCGAGGGCGAAGGTGCCGGTGATGCCCGAGACGTCGCCACGGCTGTTGCGGGTCGTCAAGTGCAGCGACGCGCCGCCGGCGATCTCGAGCGTGCCGCCGCCGTGCTGGAGGCGCACGTCGCCCGCCGTCCCGGTCACGTGGGTTTCGCCGCGCGACGAAGCCGCGTCGAGGGCGGCGACGTCCTTCACGGTGAGCAGGCCGATATGCGGCAGCAGGCTCACCCGCATCCGCCGGGGCACCGAGATCGCAATCGTCGCCTGGGTGACGAACCCCATCGGTCCGCGGCGGTCGTCCCAGTCGCCGGTCAGCGCGATCGTATCGGAGGCCCTCGCGTCGGTGATCCGGGTGGCGTCGGCCGCGGTCCTGGCTTCTGCTGGCGAGAAGCCGCGCGCCGTCGAGTGGATGTCGATGCCAATCTCATCGCCATCGCTGCCGGTGATGGACAGATCGCACGGCCGGGGAAGGTTGATCCGGACCGTCGTGATGCCCGCGTCGAGCGGGATCATGCGATGCGACGTGCCGCTCGCCGTCTCGCGAGGCCCATGGATGCTCCGCTGCATGCGCTGGAAGATCCCGCCCACGCTCAGATCCGAGCCGGCCGGTGCGGGCGGCGCCGTCAACTGGTAGACGACGATCCCCACGGCCGCGAATATGGCGATGAGGACTAACTCACGCTTTCCCATAGACTTGGCGGCTGTTTTCGTAGTAGAGTTCCAAAGGGTCGTCTCCCGGCCATCCGGATTCTAATCCCGACTGTTCACTGTTACATGTAGATGCGGTCCCGACTTCGTGCGGTCATCGTGGTGCTGCTCACGGTTGGGCTGCTCGCGTACTTCCTCCACGGGGTGCCGTTCGGGGAGGTCTGGAGCCGGACGCGCGAGGCCGATCCGCGTCTGCTGGCGACTGCCGTGGCGGTCACGATGATGACGTACATGCTGCGGGCCTTCCGCTGGCAGTATCTCCTGGCCCCGATCGGACCCACGCGTTTCACGGTCGCGTTCCAGACCACGGTGATCGGATTTGCGGCGAGCTTCCTGCTGCCCGGCCGCCCGGGCGAAGTCCTGCGGCCGTATCTCCTCGCCAAGCGCGAGGGGCTGCCACCGACCGCGGCCTTCGCGACGATCATTCTGGAGCGCCTGCTCGATCTCGTCACCGTGCTGATGCTGTTCGGTCTATTCGTAGTGGCGGTCGATCCGGCCTCGCTCTCGGGCGATCCCGCGTTGTACGCGCGCGTCAAAGTCGGAGGGTTGATCGCGGCCGGCGCCTCGGTGGCAGGCCTGATCGTCTTCTTCTTCCTGGCGGGACACCCCGAGACGCTCGGCGCATGGGCGCTGCGGATCGAGCGGCTGCTGCCGGCGAAACTGGCGCGCGTGGTGGCCTCGCTCGTCGAGAGCTTCGCACAGGGGCTCGCCGTCATGCGGCGCCCCGCGCACCTGCTGGGATCGCTGGCCCTGTCGATTCCGCTCTGGCTGTCGATCGGGTTGGGGATCTGGCTGACCTCACGCGCCTTCCATATGACGTTCGGCTATCTGGGTTCGTTCCTCGTGATGACGCTCCTCGTGGTCGGCGTGGCGGTGCCGACGCCCGGCCAGGTCGGCGGGTTCCACGCAGCCTACAAGATCGCCGTGGTGACGTTTTTCGGGGCCCCTGAGACGGCCGCGGTCGGGGCGGCGATCGTGCTGTGGGCGGTGTCCTTCGTTCCGGTCACGCTCCTCGGCCTCGTGTTCATGGCGCGGGAGGGCCTCTCGCTCGGCCGGATGCGCGAGATGGCGGCGGAGAGAGCGGACGCCAGCCAGCGGCCACGCGGTCTCCAGCGCGACGTGCCGGGGCCTGATCCGTCGCGGGGCGCCGGCCCTGGCGCGCAGCGAGGTGGGGATGTCTGGACCCCCGCCGAGCGGAGAAACCGATGAAGTGTCCGTTCTGCGGGCATCTCGGCGACAAGGTCGTCGATTCGCGTGAGAGCAAGGAAGGCAACAGCATCCGCCGCCGCCGCGAGTGTCTGGGCTGCAGCAAGCGATACACCAGCCGCGAGCACATCGAAGAGATCGAGTACCGCGTCATCAAGAAGGACGGCCGTCCGGAACCGTTCCAGCGCCAGAAATTGATCGGCGGCCTGGTTCGCGCCTGTGAGAAGCGGCCGGTCAGCGTCCAGCAGCTCGAAGGGATTGCCGACCGGATTGAATCGGAGCTGCAGGATCGTCCCGATCGGGAGATGAAGACCACCGAGATCGGCCAGCGGATCATGGACGAGTTGCGGCGCATCGATCATGTCGCCTACGTGCGCTTCGCCTCGGTCTATCGCCAGTTCCGCGACGTCGGCGAATTCAAGCGCGAGATCGACGAGTTGCAGCGGAGCAAGAGCTAGCGTCCGCCCCCGGCGAGCATCGAATGGGCAGCAGTGTCGAGCCTTTGCAGTCGCGGCCCCGAACGCCATTCGCGGGCGGGTCGACTCCCGGGCCGGAACGCCGGCCCTTCAGGGACAATCCGCGCCTGATTCTCGCCGGCATCCTCCTGCTGCTGGCCAGCCTCGCGGTCATCGTCTGGCTCTCCGATCGCACCACGCAGCTGAATCCGAATTTCCTGAGCGAGGCGGTCCTCTACACGCTGTCGGTGGCGGACGTGACGATGCTGCTGGCGCTCGGGTTTGTGCTCGCCCGCAACGTCATCAAGCTGTTCGTCGAGCGGCGGCGCGGCCTGCCGTTCGCGCGCTTTCGGCTGAAGCTGGTGGCGGCGCTGCTGGGCCTGACGATCGTGCCGTCGCTGCTGGTGCTGGCGGCGGGCACCGAACTCATCCGGCAGACGACGGCCCGCTGGTTCAGTGTGCCGGTCACCGACGTGCTGACCTCCGCGAACCGGATCGCCGGCACCTTCTACCGCGATCGCGAGTCGGTGGTGGCGGCCCAGGCGGCCGCGCTGGTGTCGTCGGTGCCGGCGTCGCTCTTGCTCGCCGGCGACGTCGACGCGCTGCAGCGGGCGGTCACGGCGCCGGTGATGGACGGCCGCGTCGGCATGATCGAGATCTATCGGGTGCAGCCCACCGCGACGCGACTCGACGTCGTGCCGATCGTCGCGCTGCAGTCGCCGTCGCTGCCGCCGGGGCACCTGCGCGCCTCGTCGGATCGCCTCGCCGCGAAGATCGCCGCCGGCAGCAGCGACACGCAGGCGCACGAGCCGCTCGAGGGGGGCGGCGAGCTGGTCCGTGCCGGCGTGGTCATCAGGAACGGGGCGGGGCAACCGGCCGGCGTGGTGATCGCCAGCGACTTCCTCTCCGGGGATCTGGCCCGCGACGCGCGCCGGATCGCCGAAGCCTACGAAGACTACAGCCAGCTGCGGGTGCTGAAGGGGCCGCTCGAAGGGGTCTATCTCTCTCTGTTCGTGATGATGACGCTGATGATTCTGGTCAGCGCGACGTGGCTCGGGTTCTACCTGGCCAAGCGCATCACGCGGCCGGTCGGGATGCTGGCCGCGGGCGCCCGCGAAATCGGCGCCGGCCATCTCGATCATCGCATCGAGCCGGAAACGCACGACGAGTTCGGGTCGCTGGTCGAGGCGTTCAACGCGATGGCGGCGGAGCTGGCGACCAGCCAGCGGCGCCTCGATCGATCGCGGGTGGAGATGGAGCGCAAGAACGCCGAGCTCGAAGAGCGGCGCCGCTACATCGAGACGGTCCTCCAGCGAATCGCGACCGGCGTGATCTCGATCGGCGCCGACGGCCGGGTCGGCACGGTCAACGCCGCCGCCGTCCGGCTGCTCGCGGTCGAGGCCGGGATCGTCGGTGCGCCGATCGAACAGGTCCTGGAGCGGGACGACCTGCAGCCGCTGGCGGCGCTGGTCCGCGCCGTGCGGGCGGCCGGAGGCAAGCCGACCGGCCAGGAGATCGCGCTTGCCCGCGACGGCCGCGAGATCCATCTGGCCGCCGCGGCGACGGCGCTGCAGGGGGAAGCCGGCACCCACGAAGGCACGGTGCTGATGTTCGACGACGTGACGCCGCTGGTGCGGACGCAGCGGGTGGCGGCGTGGCGCGACGTGGCGCGGCGGCTGGCGCACGAGATCAAGAACCCGCTGACCCCGATCCAGCTCTCCGCCGAACGCATGGCCCGGCACTTCGCCGGCGCGCCGGAAGCGACGCGCGCGCTGGTCGGCGAGTGCACCACCGCGATCGTCGCCGAGGTCGAGTCGCTGAAGGCGCTGGTCGACGAATTCGCGCAGTTCGCCCGGATGCCGGCGCCGCGCGCGGTGCCGGCGAGCCTCAACGCGCTGGTCATCGAGACACTGGCGCTCTATCAAGGCCTGCTCCGCGACGTCGTCATCGAGCGCGAGCTGGCGGTGGCGCTGCCGCCGGTCCGCCTCGACGTCGAGCAGATGCGGCGGGTGATCATCAACCTGGTCGACAACGCGATCGAGGCGCTGACCGACACCCCGAACGCCTGCATCGTGGTCCAGACGGGGCACGACGCCGTCAACGCCGTCGCCCGGGTCGTGATCGCGGACAACGGACCCGGCGTGCCGGCCGCCGACCGCGAGAAGCTGTTCATGCCGTACTATTCGACCAAGAAGCGTGGCAGCGGCCTGGGCCTGGCCATCGTGCGGCGGATCGTCGGCGAGCACGGCGGCTCGATTGAGGTGGGCGACAACACGCCGACGGGATCGCGGTTCGTGATCGAGTTGCCGTGCTGAGGCCGGAGCTTCCAATTCCATGAAAGAACGGATCTTGATCGTCGACGACGAAGCGGGCGTGCGCAACGCCGTGAGCGGCGTGCTGCGCGACGAAGGCTACGTCGTCGAAGCGGTCGGGTCGGGCGAGGCGTGCATCGATCGCGCGCTGCGCGTCAGCTTCGACGTGATCGTGCTCGACATCTGGCTGCCCGGCATCGACGGGCTCGCGACGCTGGCCAAGCTGCAGGAGCGGCGCGTCGACGCGCCGGTGGTGATGATCTCGGGCCACGGCAACATCGAGTCGGCGGTCCGCGCCATCAAGATGGGCGCGTTCGACTTCGTCGAGAAGCCGCTATCGCTCGACAAGACCGTGCTCGTGATCGGCAACGCGGTGCGGCAGCGGCGGCTCGAGGCGGAGAACCGCGAACTGCGCGCCACCGTCGACCGCCGGCAGATCATCGTCGGCCAGAGCCACGTGATGCGCCAGCTCCTCGAGCAGGTGGAGATGGCGGCGCCGACCAACGGCCGGGTGCTGGTCTACGGCGAGAACGGGACGGGCAAGGAGCTGGTGGCGCGGACCATCCACGGCCACAGCCGCCGCGCCCGCGGGCCGTTCATCGAGGTCAACTGCGCGGCGATCCCCGAGGAGCTGATCGAGAGCGAGCTGTTCGGCCACATGCGCGGCTCGTTCACCGGCGCCACCGCGGATCGGCGGGGCAAGTTCGAGCTCGCCGACGGCGGCACGCTGTTCCTGGACGAGATCGGCGACATGAGCTTGAAGACGCAGGCGAAAGTGCTGCGCGCGCTGCAGGAGCAGGTGGTCGAACCGGTCGGCGGGAGCGCCAGCGTCAAGGTCGACGTCCGGGTGATCGCGGCGACCAACAAGGATCTGCCCTCGGAGATCCGTGCCGGGCGGTTTCGCGAGGACCTGTACTTCCGGCTCAACGTAATCCCGATCTTTGTGCCGCCGCTGCGCGAGCGCGAGAACGACGTCATCCTGCTGGCCGAGCACTTCATCGGCGGCTTCGCGCGCGAAGACGGCCGGCGGCCCAAGCATCTCGACAGCGGCGCCGCGACCGGTCTGCGCAGTTACCGCTGGCCCGGCAACGTCCGCGAGCTGCGCAATATCATCGAGCGGCTGATGATCATGGTGCCCGGCCATGTCATCGCGCTGGCCGACCTGGCCTTCCTCGAGGGGGCGGCGGTGTCTGCGGAGCCGACCGACGCCGCACCGCTGCCGCTGCACGAGGCCCGCGATCGCTTCGAGCGCGAATACATCCTGCGCGCGCTGGCGGCGAACCACGGCAATATCTCACGCACCGCCGACGCGCTCGGCGTCGAGCGCAGCAACCTGTATCGCAAGATGCGCGGCTTCGGCATCGCGCCCGCGCGCCGGGAAGAAGAAGCGGTCTAGGGAGAATCGGGTGATCCGGTGATCTGGTGATCGGGTGATCTGTCTGATTGCCCGATTGCCCGATTGCCCGATTGCCCGATTGCCCGATTGCCCGATTGCCCGATTGCCCGATCGCCCGATCACCCGATCACCCGATCACCCGATCACCCGATCACCCGATTCTCCGATCTCCCGGAGCTTGTTTTCCAACACTTGGCTGGCCTTGAAGCCTGCCATCTGCAAGTAGTATTCGGCGCAGGCGTGAAGCGCAGCCGCCGGCACCAGCCCGACGATCTCGCTCTCGAGAATCGCCACGCCGTAACGCTCGGCTTCTCGTTTCACCGCTTCGAAGACGCGGAAGATCGGCGTCTTCTCGAAATTGGTCAGGTTCATCGAGACCTGGACGATGCCGCGGTCCTTCAGTTCGAAGCCGGCCGCCTTGACGAAGCGGAACCCGCCGCTGCTGTGGCGGATGGCGGCGGCGATTTTCCTGGCGACGTCGATCCGGTTCGTGTCGAGGTTGATGTTGTAGGCGACGAGCGGCGGCCGCGCGCCGATCACCGAGGCGCCGGCGGAAGCGTGCGGCGCGGCCGGCCCGAAGTCGGGCGTCCATCCCGGCGAGGCCATCTTCGCGGCGAGGCCTTCGAATTCACCGCGCCGGATGTCCTCGAGGTTCCTGCGCGTGGGGTCGGTCGACGCCTCTTCGTACAAGTAGACCGGCACGCCGAAGCGCGACGCGACTTCGTCGCCGACGCTCCTCGCCAGCGCGACGCATTCGGCCATCGTCACCCCTTCGATGGGGACGAACGGGACGACGTCGACGGCGCCGAGCCGCGGGTGTTCGCCGCGGTGGGAGCGCAAGTCGATGGCGGGCAGCGCCCGCTCGTAGATCGCCAGGACCGCCGTCTTCACGGCGGCGGCGTCACCGGCGAAGGTGAACACGGATCGGTTGTGCGATGCATCCGACGAGTAGTCGAGCAGCGTCGCACCGGGCGTCCGGCGGATCCCGTCGGCGATCGCGTCGACGATCTCGGCGCGGCGGCCTTCGCTGACATTGGGAATGCACTCAATGATTGGCGCCATTAAGGGATATAATCTCGCACAACTCTTCCCATGGCGGATGCGCTTCGCGACCACGAGGTCCCCGACTCGCGAATCGAGGAGCTGCTCCTCGCCGGACTCGACCACTATTTCAGCGGCCAGCACGAGCTGGCGATCAGCGTGTGGACGCGGGTGCTGTTCCTGGATCGGAGCCACGCGCGCGCCAGAGCCTACATCGAGCGGGCCCGCACCGCGATCGCAGAACGCCAGCGCGAAGGTGACGAGCTGCTGCACGCCGGGCTGGCGGCCTTCGCCCGCGGCGATGCCCAGGGCGCTCGCCGTCTGTTGACCTCGGCGGTCGACCGCGGCGCGCGGCCGGAAGAGGCGATGGCGGTGCTCGAGCGGCTCGAGCGGATCACGCCCGTCGAATTGCCCGTGCTGCCGCGGCGCGGCGCGGCGCGCCGGCTCGCCCGGCATCCGGCCGAGCCGGGTGGTGTCAGTGCCGCGACCCTGCTCCTCGTGCTGGCCATCGGACTGGCGTGCGGAGCGTTCTCGATGATGGCGTGGAGTTCCGGGCTGCTGCCGTGGGGGCCCGTCGCGGCCGACGCGGCGCACGGCCGAGTCACGCCCGAGGCCCTTCCGGTGCCGTCGGCCTCCGAGGTGTCGTTGGCGCGCGCAGGCGCGTGGTACCGCAGCGGCCATCTCCGCGACGCGCTCGCGGCTCTCGACGCCATCCACCCGGGCGATCCGCTGCGCGGGCGCGCCGACGAGCTGCGCGCCACCATCCAGCAGAAGCTTCTCGAGGCGGCACGCGCCACCGGGCCGGCGACTGCACGCGAACCGGCCCGATAGATGCCGAAATGCCCCAAGTGCCAGTACTTCAGCTTCGATAGCGGCGACCGCTGCCGCAACTGCGGCTACGATTTCTCGCTCGCCGTCGAACCGCCGCCCAGCGATCTGGAGATTCAGAACGGGAAGGAACCGGTCGGTCCGTTCGGCGACTTCACGCTCCACGAACCGGCCCGAGGTCTTCCGCTGTTCACTCCCGGCACCGAGCCGGACGCGCCGCTCGTGCCGCCGAATCCGACGCCGCGGGCCCCGCTCGCCGTCCGCCGCGGTCCGACGCCCGGCCGCCCCGCGCGGCCGAAGCGCGAACGCGCCGATCGCGATCCGGAGCCGCGCCTCGCGCTCGACACCGCGGAATTCCCGATCGTCGCGGTGCCGTCCGCTCCGGAGCCGGAACTTGGACTCGACCTGTCATCGTCGCCCCCCGCGCCTGCTGCGGCTTCCGAGCTCGACAGCCGCCGCGCCGGCATGATGGCGCGGATCGGCGCGGCAGCGGTCGATTTCTCGCTGCTCGCCGTCATCAACGTCATGGTGCTGTACTTCACCTTGCGGATCTGCGACCTGACGTTCGCCGACATTACGCTCCTGCCCGGCGCGCCGGTGATCTCGTTCCTGCTGCTGGTCGACGGCGGCTATCTCGCGACCTTTGTGGCAGCGGGCGGTCAGACGATCGGCAAGATGGCCACCGGCATTCGCGTCGTCCCGGCGGACCCGGCCGCGCCGCGCTCGGAGCACGTCACTTTCGGGCACGCCCTCGTCCGCGCCGCCGCGCTCTTGCTCGGGCTCGTCCCGGCCGGGCTGGGCCTGCTGCCGGTTCTTTTCGGGGACCATCGCGGTCTGCACGACCGCCTCGCCGACACCCGTGTCGTGAAAGCGTGATTCGTCTCGCGGTCTTTCTCGCGACTGTCGCCTATTGCGGGTATTTTCCTGTCGCGCCAGGCACCGTCGGATCCGCGGCGGGGCTCATCGTCTACCTCCTCGTGTGGTGGACGCGGTCGCCCATCATCGAAGTGGGCCTCATCGCGGTCACGTTTTTCGTCGGCACGTGGGCGGCCACCCACGCCGAACGGTATTTCGGAGGCATCGATCCCGGACCCGTCGTGATCGACGAGGTGCTCGGGATGCTGATCACGCTGGCGTTCATTCCGGCGGGATGGTCGGCGGCTCTGGCCGGGTTCCTGCTGTTTCGCGTCGCCGACGTGATCAAGCCGTTTCCGGCGAACCGTTTCGAAAAGCTGCACGGCGGCCTCGGCATCATGGCCGACGATGCGATGGCTGGGGTGTACGCGAACCTGGCGCTGCGGCTGCTGATGTGGCTGCTGCCGGCGTGGATCCGGTGAGATGCCGCTGCACGCCGCGGAAATCATCGCTGTCGGTTCGGAGCTGCTCGGCTCGGCGCGGGTCGACACCAACTCGCTCTACATCGCCGACAGGCTGTCGGCGCTCGGCATCGAGCTGCGGCTCAAGCACGTGGTCGGCGACGAACCAGGGGACCTCGCGTCCACGGTACGCCAGGCGCTGGCGCGGGTCGACGTGATCGTGCTCACCGGCGGGCTCGGCCCGACCGACGACGACCTGACGCGCGATGTCGTTTCGGCGGTGCTCGAGCGGCCGCTGACGATCGACGAGCGGATCGTGCAGGCGATCCAGGCGCGGTTCGCGCGCCGCGGCCTCGAGATGCCGGAGATGAACCGACGCCAGGCACAGGTGCCTGAAGGAGCGTTGGTGCTCGACAATCCCAACGGTACGGCGCCGGGGTTGTTCATCGATCACCATGGGCAGGCGGTGGTGTTGCTGCCCGGGCCGCCGCGCGAGATGCAGCCGATGTTCGATCGCGTCTGCGAGGGTCCGCTGGCCGAGCGCGCCGGCGACGAGCGCATCTTCCGGACGTCGCTCTTCCTCACCGGCCTGGGCGAATCGCATGTGGAGCAACTCGCGCAGCCGATTTATGCGCGTTATCGCGGCGCCACCCCGCCGGTGGCGACGACGATTCTGGCGGCGATGGGGCAGGTCGAGCTGCACCTGTCGGTTCGCGATCGCGACCAGCCGCGGGCGCTCGCGGTCCTCGACCGCGTTCGCGCGGAGCTGCTTGCCGCGCTCGGCAGCCACGTCTACAGCAGCGACGGCCGCGCGATGGAAGAAATCGTCGGCGAGCGTCTCGTCTCGCGCGGCTGGACGATCGCGGCCGCGGAGTCGTGCACCGGCGGCCTGCTGATGTCGCGCCTCACCGACGTCGCCGGCAGCTCCGCCTACGTCCGCGCCGGCGTCGTCGCCTACGACAATGCCGACAAGATCGCGCTCGTCGGCGTCCCGGCGGTGACGCTGCAGCAGCACGGGGCGGTCAGCGAACCGGTGGCGATCGCGATGGCCGAGGGCATCAAGGCGCGCACCGGCGCCGACGTGACGGTCGCTATCACCGGCATCGCCGGCCCTGGCGGCGGCTCGGCGGAGAAGCCGGTCGGCACGGTGGTGATTGCCGTGCTGGCGCCGGGGCGTGACGCGTTCGTGCGGACGTTCCAGTTCATCGGCGCGCGGACCCAGGTGAAGTATCAATCAACGCAGGCCGCGCTGAATCGCATCAGGCTCATGACGGTCGACGTCTAGCCGTCTGCCAACCGCCAACTCTCAACCTGATACGCTGTCCACGATGATCCCGTGGATCCTCATCGGCTACGCCGTCGGTTCAGTGCCCTTCGCCTTCATCGTGGCGCGCCGCGCCGGCATCGACGTTCGCGTGTCCGGCAGCGGCAATGTCGGGGCGGCCAACGTGCTCCGCACGACCGGCACGCCGCTCGGCGTGATCGTCATGGCGCTGGACATTCTCAAGGGGGCCGCGACGGTGCTGCTGGCCGCGGCGATCGAAGGCACGCCGTCGGCGATGGCGGCCGCCGGCGCCGCGGCGGTCGTGGGGCACATCTATCCCGTGTGGCTTCGGTTCCACGGCGGCAAGGGAGTGGCGGTTGCGGCCGGCGTGTTCGGAGTGCTGGCGCCGATCGCGACGATCGCGGCGGCGGCCGTGTTCCTGATTGTCGTCTGGGGCACGCGCGTCATCTCGCTCGGGTCCGTGGCCGCCACGGTCACCCTGCCGTCGGTCGCGCTGTTGAGCGGCGGCTCCCGAACCGTGGTGGCCGCCTCGGCGGGCAGCGGCGTCCTGATTCTCTTCCGACATCGCGCCAACCTGCGGCGGATCCTGCGCGGCACCGAACGCCGGATGGGGCCTCGCGACGGAGCGCTGGGAGGCGAGCAGCGATGAACGAACCCGTCGCGGTGCTGGGTGCCGGCAGCTGGGGGACGGCGCTCGCGGTTCACTGCGGCCGCGTCGGGCTCGACGTGCGGCTGTGGGGTCGCGATCCGGCGCTGATGGCCTCGATCGTGAACCTCGGGCGCAACGAGCGCTACCTGCCCGATGTCGTCGTGGGACCGAGCGTGCGGTCGACGGCTTCGATCGAGGAGGCGCTCGCCGGCGAGCCCCTCGTGCTGGCGGCGGTGCCGTCGCACGGCATGCGGCACGTGCTGCGGCAGGCGCGCCCGTTCCTCGCGACCGGCGCGGTGATTGTCAGCGCCACGAAGGGCCTCGAGGCGGACTCGTTGGCGCGGATGTCGCGCGTAATCGGCGAGGAGCTGCCGGGGCATCCGGTGGCGGTGCTGTCGGGACCGAGCTTTGCCGTCGAGGTCGCACGCGGATTGCCGACGGCGGTGGTGGTGGCGTCGACCGACGCCGCTGCCGCCGCGCGCGTTCAGGAGCGCTTGAAGGGACCGGCCCTTCGCCTCTACGCGAGCGACGATGTGGCGGGCGTGGAGTTTGGCGGCGCGCTGAAGAACGTGATTGCGATCGCGGCCGGCGTCGTCGAGGGGCTCGGGCTCGGGCACAACGCGATGGCGGCGCTCATTACCCGCGGCCTGGTGGAGATGTCGCGGCTCGCCTGTGCGGAGGGCAGCCGCCGCGAGACGCTGGCCGGCCTGAGCGGACTGGGAGATCTGGTGCTCACGTGTACCGGGAATCTGAGCCGCAATCGCCACGTCGGAATCGAGCTTGGCCGGGGTCGGGCGCTGCCGGAGATTCTGGCCGGGACCAGGATGGTGGCCGAAGGCGTGCGCACGACCGGGGCGGCGCTCGCGCTCGGGAGGCGGCACGGTGTCGAGTTGCCGCTGGCTGCGCAGATGGCGGCCGTGCTCGACGGGCGGACGACTGCGCTGAGCGCGGTCGACGCGCTGATGCTGCGGCCGCAGCGTTCGGAACGTGACGGCCTCGCCTAGCGGTCAATACAGATCAACAGAGACAACGCGGAACAGCATGGGTTTCTTCGACCGGATCAAAGCCTCTCTATCGCGCACCAAGGAGCAGTTCGTCGAGCGCTTCGACGAGATCGTCGGCCGGGCCGATACCGCCGAGACGCGCAGCCGGCCCATCGACGTCGAGACACTGGACGCACTGGAAGAGGCGCTTATCTCGGCCGACGTCGGCGTGGCAGCGGCCGATCGCATTGTCGGCGTCGTGCGCGAGCGGCGCACGAAAGGCGCGTCGCTGCGCGATCTCGTCAAGCAGGAGATCCTGGCGATCCTGAAGGCCGCAGACGTTCCGGTCGCCGACGGCTCGAAGCCGCACGTCACGCTGGTCGTCGGCGTCAATGGTACGGGCAAGACGACCACCGTCGGCAAGCTGGCGCGAGCGATCAAGGAGCAGGGCCAGGTGCCGCTCATTTGCGCCGCCGACACGTTCCGCGCCGCCGCCGTCGAACAGTTGCAGGTGTGGGCGACGCGGGCCGGCGTCGACTTCATCCGCGCGCAGGCCGGCTCGGATCCCGCGGCCGTCGTCTTCGACGCGATTGCCGCCGGCAAGGCCCGTGGGCGCGATGTGATCCTCGTCGACACGGCCGGCCGTCTGCACACCCGCGCCAACCTGATGGCCGAGCTGGAGAAGATCCGGCGCGTGGCCGCGCGCGAGGTGCCGGGAGCGCCGCACGAGGTGCTGCTCGTGCTCGACGCCACCGTCGGCCAGAACGGCCTGACCCAGGCGCGCGAGTTCATGGGCGTGGCCGGCGTGAACGGCATCGTGTTGACCAAGCTTGACGGCACCGCCAAGGGCGGCATCGCCGTCGCCATCGCCCACGATCTCAAGCTGCCGATCCGCTACGTCGGGGTCGGCGAAGGGATCGACGACCTGGTGCCGTTTTCCCCCGACGACTATGTGAACGCGTTGTTCGAAGAAAAATGGTGACGGATCGCCATCCGCCGCACGCATGAAGGACGATGGTCGGTTCATGCGCACCGCGATCGCCGTTGCCGAGCGCGGGCGCGGCACGACGAGTCCCAATCCGCTGGTAGGCGCGCTGATCGTGGACGCCGACGGTATCACTGTCGGCCGCGGCGCGCACCGGATGGCCGGCGGCCCGCACGCCGAGGTCCTGGCGCTCGAAGATGCCGGCGGCCGCGCACGGGGCGCGACACTCTACTGCACGCTCGAACCCTGTGCCCACACCGGGCGAACCGGGCCGTGCGCCCCGCTCGTGGCGCGCGCCGGCATCGCGCGGGCGGTAATCGCGATCGAGGATCCGAATCCGCTGGTGAACGGCGCCGGTCTCAGGTATCTGCGGCAGCACGGCGTCGAAGTGAGCGTCGGCATCGAGCGCGACCGCGCGGCCGAGCAGAACGCCGTGTTTCTCACCAATATCCGCGAGCGGCGTCCCTATGTAATCCTGAAAGCGGCGGTCAGCGCCGACGGCAAGCTGTCGGCGGCTGCCGGCGCGCGAACCTATCTGACGAGTGCGGCGGCCAATCGGCGGATTCACCGGCAGCGGGCTGAGGTCGACGCGATCGGCGTCGGGTCGGGGACGCTGCTGGCCGACGATCCGTTGCTGACCGCTCGTGGAGCCTACCGGGCGCGGCCGCTCACCCGCGTCGTCTTCGATCGACGGCTCCGAACCGCCGCGACCGCTCGCATCATGCGCACGCTCGAGGCCGGTCCTGTCATAATCATCGGTACGAAAGTTTCGGACACCGACTCAGGGAAGGCGGCCGAAGCGCTCATCGCGGCCGGGGCGAACGTGCTCGAACTCGACGATGCGGGGATCGTGCCGGCTCTCCACGCACTGATGGCTCGCGGGGTCATGTCGATCCTCCTGGAGGGGGGCGCGGCGCTGCACCGCGCGGCGCTCGACGCCAACGTGGTCGACGAGGTGCACCTCTATATTGCGCCGGCGGTGCTGGGTCCGGGCTCGGTAGACTGGATCGGGGGCGGCCGGCTGTCGTGGGAATCATTGCAGAAGCGCCGCGCCGAGTGGCTGGGCGAGACGGTGCTCGTGGAAGGCTATGTTCACCGGACTGGTTGAAGCGGTCGGCGAGATTGCCGAAATCAAGCCGACGACGTTGGGCGTGCGGCTTCGTCTGCTGACGGATCTGTCGGATCAGCTTGTCCCCGGGGACTCCCTCGCGGTGAACGGCGTCTGTCTAACAGTGGTCTCGGCGGAGAAGGGCGGCGCTTACATGGACGTGTCGCCGGAGACGCTGCGGGTGACGACGCTCGGCGCCCTCAAGCGCGGCGCGGCCGTCAACCTCGAGCGTCCGATGCGCGCCGACGCGCGGTTCGGCGGGCACTTCGTGCAGGGACACGTGGATGCGACCGGCACGATCGAGGATCTGCGCCAGGACGGCGACTGCTGGTGGATGACCGTGATGTTCCCGCCTTCGCTCGCCGCGCAAGTCATCCGCAAGGGTTCGGTCGCCATAGACGGCATCAGCCTGACGGTCGCGGGGGTCGACGATCGGCAGCTCGACGTGCAGATCATCCCGTATACGTGGGAACATACCAACCTGAAGGTGGCCCGCGTGCACGACTCGGTCAACATCGAATGCGACATGCTCGGCAAGTACGTGCTGCGCGCCATGGAGAGCCTGAAGGACGTCCGCAAGTGAACGGGGAAGACGCAAGCATGGCTACGCGAAAAGGCAAGACACCGTTCGCGTCGATCGAAGACGCGGTGGCCGCCATCCGCGACGGCCGCATGATCATCGTCGTGGACGACGAGGACCGCGAGAACGAAGGGGACCTGACGATCGCGGCCGAGAAGGTCACGCCCGACGTGATCAACTTCATGGCGAGGCACGGCCGCGGCCAGATCTGCCTGTCGATGGAGGGAAGCCGCCTCGACGAGCTCGAGCTGGCGCTGGCGGTCAACGACAATACGACGCCGTTCGGCACCGCCTTCTGCGTGCCGATCGACGCCAAGTACCACATCACCACCGGCATCTCGGCGGCGGACCGCGCCGCGACGATCCTGACGGCGATCGATCCGCGCACGCGGCCGTCGGATCTGGCGCGTCCCGGCCACGTCTCGCCGCTGCGGGCGCGCGACGGCGGCGTGCTGGTCCGGACCGGTCAGACCGAAGCCGCCGTCGATCTCGCGCGGATCGCCGGACTCTATCCCGCCGGCGTGATCTGCGAGATCATGAACGAGGACGGGACGATGGCCCGCGTTCCCGAGCTGGTGCGGTTCGCCAGGAAGCACGACCTGCTGATGATCACGGTCGCCGACCTGATCAAGTACCGCATGAAGACCGAGACGCTGGTGCGGCGGGTCGCGTCGGCCAAGCTGCCCACCGACTTCGGCGACTTTCGCGCGGTGGCCTTCGACGGCGGGATCGACGGTGAAACGCACGTCGCGCTGGTCAAGGGGGACATCGGCGATGGCGAGCAGGTCATGGTGCGTGTCCATTCACGCTGCCTGACCGGCGACGTCTTCCACTCGCTGCGCTGCGACTGCGGGCCGCAGCTCGCCGCCGCCATGTCGCGCATCGAGCAGGAAGGGCGCGGCGTGATCCTGTATCTCAACCAGGAAGGCCGCGGCATCGGGCTCGCCAACAAGATCCGCGCCTACGAGCTCCAGGAGCAGGGGCTCGACACCGTCGAAGCCAACGAGCGTCTCGGCTTCAAGGCCGACCAGCGGGACTACGGCATCGGGGTGCAGATCCTGAAGGACCTCGGGGTCCGTTCGATGCGGCTGCTCTCGAACAACCCGCGCAAGCTGGTGGGCCTCGAAGGCTACGGCTTGTCGGTAGTCGAATGGCTGCCGCTCGAGATTCCGGCGTCGGCGACGACGCTGGCATACCTCAAGACGAAGAAAGAAAAGCTCGGGCACCGCCTCCGCGGCGTGTAGACGAAATCAGCTCGCGGGCTGGATGTGGATGCCGCACTCGAGCTTCTGGCCGCCCCAGCGGCCGGATCGCTCGTTCTCGAGATCGAGCGGCAGCGTCGTGCAGGGTTCGCACCCGACGCTGGTGTAGCCCAGGTCGTAGAGCGGCAGCAGCGGAATCGCGTGCTGTCTGGCGTACTGCCACACCTCGCTGGTCGTCCACCGCGCCAGCGGGCTGACTTTCCGCAGCGCGGTGCCGTCGGCCAGCGCGAACGGCTCGACCTCTGCGAGCCCGGCGCGTGACGGCGACTGGTCGCGGCGAAGCCCGGTGAACCAGGTGTCGTGGGCCGCGAGCGCCGCGAAGAGCGGTCCGACCTTGTGGCGTCCGCAGCAGGCCTGGGTGCTTTCGCGCCAGAGGCCCGGCGACGGCTCCGCGGCCGCCAACGTCACGAGATTCAGATCCCACGCCGCCGCGATCTCGTCGCGATAGCGCAACGTCGCGGCGAAATGGTGCGCGGTGTCGAGGAACAGGACCGGGATCCGTGGCCGGCGCGCGCGCAGCATGTGCACCAGGACCACGCACTCGGCCTGGAAGCTCGCCGTCACACACGGCGCGGCGGCGCGATCGACCTCGGCGGCAACGAGTTCCAGCGTGGCGTCGACGTTCATACCAGGACCTCCTCGAGTACGGCTCGCACCGCGGCGATGGCGTCGGCTTCCGATCCCGCGTGCCGGGCGGCCGCGGCGAGCCGCTCAGCGGCTCCGCCGGCGACCGCTGCGGCCCGTGCCGGCAGCGCCTCGACGATCATGCCGGCGCCGGCGGTGAAGTTCGTCGCCGGATCGATCAGGATGAAGCTGCCGGTCGTGCGGTTGGTCGCATACGGCTCGAACACGAGCGGGCGGCCGGTCGTCAGCCCCACGACGCCGATCTGGTTCAGCGCCAGCGGTGCGTCGGCGTCGGCGGTCACGGTGCGCGTGCCGTGCTTCAGCACGTAGGGGCGGCCGGGCTGCAGCGGCCGCTCGTCCATCCAGACCATGTTCGCGCTGAATCGCTGCCCGACGTGGACGGTGCCCTCCGCGAGGGTGTCGCCGCGGCTGACGTCGAGTTCGTCGGCGAGCGTCAGGGTCACCGACATCGGCGCCGAGGCGGCCGGCAGATCGCCGTCCCACGTCACGATGCGCGAGACGATGGTCGTGCGGCCCGATGGCCAGACCGTCACCGGGTCGCCGACCGCGATCCGGCCCGACGCGATCTGTCCGGCGTAGCCGCGGAAGTCGTGATCGGGGCGGATGACGAGCTGCACCGGGAAGCGGAATGGCGCGGCCGGGTCGGCGGCGCCGGCGTCGGCCTGTTCGAGAAACGGCAGCAGTGCCGGGCCGCCGTACCACGGCGTGCGGGCGCTGTTGCTGATGACGTTGTCGCCGTCGAGCGCGCTGATCGGAATCGACTGGACGCGCGCGCCGTCGAGCACGGCGGGAAGGCTCTCGTGAATTCCGGCGAACACCCGCTCGTCGAAGCCGACCAGATCCATCTTGTTTACCGCCACCACGAAGGTCGAGATCCCGAGCAGCCGCGCAATTCGCGCATGGCGATCGGTCTGCGGCCGCACGCCGTGCCGCGCGTCCACCAGCAGCACCGCCACGTCGGCGGTCGACGCGCCGGTGGCCATGTTGCGCGTGTACTGCTCGTGTCCAGGCGTATCGGCGAGGATGAAGCTGCGCCGAGCGGTCGCGAAATAACGGTAGGCAACGTCGATCGTGATCCCCTGCTCACGCTCGGCGCGCAGGCCGTCGGTGAACAGCGAGAAGTCGAGCGGCCCAGCCGTGCGGTTGCGGGACGCGGCGCGGACCGAGGTCACCTGGTCCTCGTAGACGCTTCGCGAGTCGTAGAGCAGCCGGCCGATCAGCGTGCTCTTGCCGTCGTCGACGCTTCCCGCCGTGCAGATGCGCAGCAGTCCCGACATCAGAAGTAGCCCTCCCGCTTCTTCATTTCCATGGATCCGTCCTGGTCGTGATCGATGATCCGCAGCTGACGCTCCGACTGGCGCACCGCCAGCAGTTCTTCGACGATCTCGGGAATCGTCGTGGCGGTCGAGCGGATTGCGCCCGTGCAGGGAGAGCATCCGAGCGAGCGCATGCGGCAGACGACGCGCTCGGTCTGTTCGCCGGGCAGCCGCGGCACGAAGGGTTGTTCCGGCACGAGCAGGCTCTCGCCGCGGACGAGGACCTCGCGTTCCCTGGCGAAGTAGAGCGGCACGACGGGAATGCGTTCCGCGTCGATGTAGTGCCAGACGTCGAGTTCGGTCCAGTTCGAGAGCGGGAAGACGCGGACGCTCTCGCCGGGGTTGAGGCGGCTGTTGAGCAGGCGCCAGAGTTCCGGACGCTGCCGCTTGGGATCCCACTGGCCGAGAGGATCCCTGAGCGAGAAGACCCGCTCCTTGGCGCGCGACCGCTCTTCGTCGCGGCGGGCGCCGCCAAACGCCGCGTCGAAGCCGCCGGCCTGCAGCGCGTCGAGCAGGGCCTTCGTCTTGAGCAGCGCGCAGCACCGCTGCGTGCCGACGGCGTGCGGCTGGGTGCCGTCGGCGATCGCCGCCGTGTTGGTGTGCACGATCAGCCGGGCCCCGACCGCTGCCGCCTGCCGGTCGCGGAACTCGATCATCTCCCGGAACTTGTAGGTGGTGTCGATGTGGAGGAGAGGGAAGGGAATCGGCCCCGGGTGGAACGCCTTCTGCGCCAGCCGCAGCAGCACGGACGAATCCTTGCCGATGGAGTAGAGCATCACCGGCCGGGCGAACTCCGCCGCGACCTCACGCATGATGTGGAGGCTGTCAGCCTCGAGTGTGCGCAGGTGACTCGACATCACGCCTCCCCGTGCGACAGCGTCGGCGCCAGGGCCGACGGCGTCTGCCGCTGCCGCGAGAAAAACCGGTAGAGCAGGATCGCGTCGGCCGCGGCGACCACCGCGAGCACGGCGTAGGCCTGCGGCCCATCCACCACGTGCAGCACCCGCAGCAGCACTGACGCGCCGAAGCCGACGATCCACGCATCGACGCTCATACAGATCCGCCGGAACGATTCGGCGTCGACGCGGCGGATGATCCAGGCGCCGAGCGGCACGCCGACCAGCAGGCTCGGCACCATCGCCGGCGCCAGCGCCAGCGCTTCCCGCGTGAACAGCCCGGCAGCGGCATAGGCCGCCGCCGTGAATGCCGCTTCGGCGACCCGCACGAAGGCCAGCGAGGCGCGGAACTCTCGTTTCGCCAGCCCCTGGTTGTTGAGGAACAAGGCGAGCGGCGGACCGGAGATCGTCGTCAACGCGTAGAGCGCGCCGACGCCCGCCCCGAGCGGCGCCCCCCACCTCCGTTCGGCCCGGATCGGCCGCCGTACTCCCGCCGCCTGCAGGAGGATGAGCGGCAGCAGCACGCCAAAGGTCCAGAGCTTCAACCAGTCGGGCCGGACGAGCGCTACCAGCAGCGTCCCCACGAGGATTCCCGGGACGAGGCCGACGACGATGGGCGTCATGCGCCGGCGCACGTCGGGCAGCGCCGCCCGGTTCACGAACAGCACGTAGCCGTTCAGCACGAGCTCGACGATCACCAGCGCCGGATTGAGCACGCGGCTCGTCGTGAAGAGCAGCGCGAGCGGCACCGTGATCGACGAGAAGCCGTAGCCGAGCGCGCCGTTGACGATCGCGGCGATCAGTGTGATGACGGCGAACTGCGCAAGATGCGGCGGCATGAGCTTCTCCCTGAACACGGAACCAGTAGCGCCTCGGGTGTGCCGGGCGATCCCTGGAGAGAAGCTGTCGGGAAGTTAGCGCGTTGGAAGGCCTCTCACCTGCGGGTCGCCGGCACCGTACATGCGCAACAACACGCGCAGGCGCTGGTGAACGGGCGACAACAGGTGAAGAGGGTCGTCATTCGAGTCTGTCAGACACCTTAGCACAGTCGGCGCGGAGTCGCGTGGGGAGCCGCGCCCCGGTCGGCGGCGGGGACGCATCGGTCAGACATTCCTGTCGATCATTTTACCGAGATCGACATTTCCGTCGACAGGCAGTGGCCGCCATCCGCCGCATGGCGGCGTCGGCGCGGGCGGGCGGTTTGCAACACCGTCCGCGGGAGGGTGTATGACCCGAGTCGGGCAGCAATTCGATGTACGGTAATGCCGTGGCGGCGGCTCTCGAAGACGCACGGCGCACGCTCGGCCGCGACATCATCGCGGGCGACGGTGGCGCGTCGGTGCTGCGCAGATACGCTGCCGCGGTCGATCGTGAGATCCAGCGCCTGTACGCGGCGGCCAACGGCGACGCGCTCTCGGTCGCGCTCATTGCCCTCGGCGGCTACGGCCGCCATCATCTCTGCCCGTACTCCGACATCGATCTGCTGGTGCTGTTCGGCGGCGCGATCGGCGCGGCCGAAGAACGGTTCCTGCGCGACCTGCTGCACCCGCTCTGGGATGCCGGCCTCGTCGTCGGCCACCAGATCCGCGAGGCGGGCGAGCTGGCGGCGCTCGAAGACGACAATCCGGAGTTCCTGCTCGCCGTCTGTGACGCGCGCCACGCCGCCGGCGATGCGGCGCTCTGCCGCCGCCTGCGCGAGGCCTGGGACCGGCCGCGCACCCGCGCCCGCGTCCTCGCCGCCCTGTCCGAGCTGATGGAGACGCGCCACGCCCAGTTCGCGCACACGCTCTATCAGCTCGAGCCCGATGTGAAGGAGTCCCCAGGCGGCCTGCGCGACATCTCCGCCGTGCGCACCATCGCCGAAGCCTGCGATCCCTCGCTGCTGCGGCGCAACGAGGACGACGCCGCGCGGCTCGACCGGGCGGAGAACTTCCTGTTGCGGATCCGCGCGCTGCTGCATCTCGAGCGCCGCCGCAACGACAACGTGCTCAGCCACGAGCTGCAGGAAAAAATTGCCGGCGAGCTCGGTTATCCGGGACAGTCGCCGCGCCAGCAGGTTGAGTCGCTGATGGCCGACTACTTCAGCCACGCGCGAGGCGTCGCCCGTACGCTCGATCGGGTCCGCCGCACCGCGCCGGCGCCGGTCGGCGTCAATCTCGGACGTACGGCCGATGGCGTGCGCTTCATCGACGAGGCGCGCGCCGGCCGCCAGCCCGACGTCTGGCTGAGCGCGTTCCAGGCGGCGATCGACGCCGGCGTGGCCGTCGCCGACGAGACTCTGGACTGCATTCGCCGCCACGCCGACGGCGTGTCCTTCGCCGGCCTCTTTCCCACCGCCGAGCGCGCCACCGCGCTGTTGGCGTTTCTGGCACCGCGCGCCGGACTCTACGCCCGCCTGTCCGAGATGCACGACTGCGGCCTGCTGGAGCGGATGATTCCGCCGTTCCGCGGGGTGACCTGCCGCGTATTCCGCGATTTCTACCACAAGTACACCGTCGACGAGCACACGCTTCAGACGATCCGCAACATCGAGCGGCTCGTCTCGCACCCCGAGGCGCGCCCGCGCTTCTCGGGGCTGCTGCGCGAGCTCGACGCGCCCGAGCAGCTCGTCCTGTCGCTGCTGCTGCACGACGTCGGCAAGTGGCGCGACGAAGACCACGCCGTCGAGAGCGTGCGCATGGCCGAGGGGCTGCTCGACCAGCTGCAGCTGTCGCCGCGGGCGACCGAGACGGTGCTGTTCCTCATCCGCCATCACCTGCGCATGTCGCAGGTCGCCTTCCGCCGCGACACCGAGGATCCGGAAATAGTCCGCGAGTTCGCCGCGCTCGTCGGCAGCGAGGAGCGCCTCAAGCTGCTGTGCCTGATGACGCTGGCCGACGTCGACGCGGTCAGCCCCGAGACGCTCACCCCCTGGAAAGAAGAGCTGTTGTGGCGGCTCTACGTCGACACCTACAACACGCTGACGCTGCAGTACGGCGACGACCTGATCGAGCGCACCCAGAGCATGGTCGCCGCGTGCGTCGAGCGCCGTCCGCCGGATCTCGAAGCCGGGGAGATCGCGGCGTTTCTCGAAGGACTGCCCAAACGCTACCTGCAGCTTTTCGATCGGCGCGCCGTCTACGAGCACGTGCAGCTGGCGCGCGACATCCATCCCGACGAAGTGCACCTGCGGCTGGTGCGCGCCGAGACGGCGTGGGAGCTGACCGTGGTCACCCTCGACAAGCCGATGCTGTTCGCCAACATCTGCGGCGTGCTGTCGTCGTTCGGCATGGACATCCTGCGCGGCCATGCCATGACCAACCCCAACGGACTGGTGCTCGACGTCTTCCAGTTTGCCGACGCCGAGCGCTTCCTGGCGCTGAACCCCGGCGCTTCGGAAGCGGTCCTGCACGCGCTCGAGGAGGTCGTGGCCGGCAGGTCCAACGTCGCCGACCGCCTACGCGGGCGCCTGCGCGGCCTGCGCCGGCGGCCGCTTCCCCGCGTCGATCCCATCGTCCGCATCGACGGCACCGTGTCGCGCAAGTATTCCGTCCTCGAGATTGTCCTCCCCGACGACTTCGGGCTGCTGTACCGTATCAGCCGTGCCATCTCGGAACAGGGCTGCGAGATCGATCTCGTCCTGATTTCCACAGAGGGGCACACGGCGATCGACGTGTTTCACCTGACCCGGCGCGGCGCCAAGCTGACGTCCGCCGAGCAGGAAGCCCTGAAGTCGTTTCTGCAACGCACGCTGGAGGACAACGAATGAAGCTGCTGAAGGCCATCATCCGGCCGAGCAAGGTCGACGAGGTCAAGGATGCCCTGGCCAACCTGAACATCTCGGGGATGACGGTGACCGAGGTCCGCGGCCACGGCAAGCAGAAGGGGCATACCGCGATCTACCGCGGCAAGGAATACAACGTCAGCCTGCTGCCGAAGATGCAAATCGAGGTCGTGGTGACCAACAACATCGCTGAAGAAGCCATTCGCGCCATCGTCACGGCGGCGCGGACCGGCGAGATCGGCGATGGCCGCGTCTTCGTGCTGCCGGTCGAGCGCGCGTACCGCATCCGCACCGGGGAGGAGGAAGTGGTCTGACTCAACACAAATGTCGATGGCTATGCCTGGATCGACATTTATGTCTGATAAACCCACTTAGCCATATCGCCAGGGAATGGGTTTGATGTGATCTTTCTATTTTGCTAATGGGCGCGAGGGTGCGATAACGGCGGCGTGGGCTTGCACGACGTCGACCCTCCGCAGCGCATCGGTCTTTACGATCCGGCGTTCGAGCACGACGCGTGCGGCGTCGGCTTCGTCGTCGACATCGCCGGCCGCCGCTCGCACTCGGTGATCGCGCGCGGCCTCGAGGTGCTCATCAACCTTCAGCACCGCGGCGCCTGTGGCTGCGAGTCGAACACCGGCGACGGCGCCGGCATCCTGATTCAGATTCCGGACCGGTTCCTGCGCAAGGCGCTCGCCGGTAGCGTCACGCTGCCCGATGCCGGCCGCTACGGCGTCGGCATGGTCTTCCTGCCGACCGACCACAGCGCGCGCGCCCGGGTGCGCGCCGCCGTCGAGCGCGTCGTGGCTGAGGAAGGGCAGACGCTCCTCGGCTGGCGCCACGTGCCGGTCGAGGACAGCCACCTCGGGCCGTCGGCGGTTGCGTCCCGTCCCGTGTTTCAGCAGGTCCTGATCGGCGCGTCGGACGAGATCGGCAGCGCGCTCGAGCGCGATCCGATTGCGTTCGAGCGGCGCCTCTACGTGATTCGCAGGCGGGCCGAGGCCGCCGTGGACGCGCTGTCGGAAACGGATCGACAGCGGTTCTACATCGCGAGCCTGTCGTCGCGCACGCTGATCTACAAGGGCATGCTGACGGCGGCGCAGATTCAGCCGACCTTTCCCGACCTGGCCGATCCCGACATGGAATCGGCGCTCGCGCTCGTCCATCAGCGCTTCAGCACCAACACTTTCCCGTCGTGGCCGCTGGCGCATCCCTATCGCCTGATTGCGCACAACGGCGAGATCAACACGCTGCGCGGCAACGTCAACTGGATGAAGGCGCGCGAGGGGCTGCTGCGGTCGCCGCTCTTCGGCCCGCTTCCCGAGGACCTGGGGAAGCTGCTACCGGTGATCCGCGAGGGCGGCAGCGACACGGCGACCTTCGACAACGTGCTCGAGCTGCTGGTCATGGCCGGACGTTCGCTGCCGCACGCGCTGCTGATGATGATTCCGGAGCCGTGGGCCGGCCACGAGACGATGGACCCGGCGCTGAAGGCCTTCTACGAGTACCACTCGGCGCTGATGGAGCCGTGGGACGGCCCGGCGGCGATCTGCTTCACCGACGGCACGCTGGTCGGCGCGGTGCTCGATCGCAACGGCCTGCGGCCGCTGCGCTATTCGGTGACGCGCGACGGCGTGGTCGTCGCCGCCTCGGAAGCGGGCGTGCTCGACCTGGCGCCCGAGGACATCGTGATCAAGGATCGGCTGCGCCCCGGCCGTATCTTCCTTGTCGACACCGCGCAGGGGCGCATCGTCTCCGACGACGAGATCAAGCAGGAGCTGGCCGCGGCCCATCCCTACGCCGACTGGCTGCGCGAGAACCTGGTCGACATCGACGATCTACCCGAGCCGCCCTACCTCCCGCGCGTCGAGCACGAGCACGTCATCCGGCGCCAGCGCCTGTTCGGCTACACCGACGAGGACTTGCGGCTGCTGCTGACGCCGATGGCGACGACCGGCGAGGAGCCGGTCGGGTCGATGGGCACCGATTCCGCGCTGGCCGTGCTCTCCGACCGTCCACACGTCCTGTTCGACTACTTCAAGCAGACCTTCGCGCAGGTGACCAACCCGCCGCTCGATGCCATCCGCGAGCGGCTGGTGACGATGATGGGATCGACGGTCGGCCCCGAGGGGAACCTGCTCGAGCCGCGGCCGGAGTCGTGCCGCCAGATCAAGATCGCCTACCCGGTCATCGACAACGCGCAGCTGGCGCGGCTGCGCCACGTCTACCTGCCGGCATTCCGCTCGACGACGATCTCGACCTTGTTCGATCCATCGCGCAAGGGGATCGGGCTGGAGCGGGCGCTCGAGGACGTGAAGCAGCGCGCCTCCGATGCGGTCGAGGCCGGTTACACGATCGTCATCCTCTCGGACCGCTCGACGGATCGGCACATGGCGCCGATTCCGAGCCTGCTGGCGACCGCCGCCGTCCACCATCATCTGGTGCGCAAGGGCACGCGCACGCGCTGCGGCCTGGTCGTCGAGTCCGGCGACGCGCGCGAAGTGCACCACTGCGCGCTGCTGCTCGGCTACGGCGCCGGCGCCGTCAACCCCTATCTGGCGTTCGAGTCGATCTCCGACCTGATCGAGCAGGGACTCCTGACCCACGTCACCGACGACGAGGCGGTCGCCAAGTACGTGCACGCCCTCAACAAGGGCATCCTCAAGGTGATGTCGAAGATGGGGATCTCGACGCTGCAGAGCTATTGCGGCGCGCAGATCTTCGAGGCCGTCGGCATCGACATTCGCGTCGTCGCCAAATATTTCACCGGCACCTCCTCGCGCATCGGCGGCGTCGGCATCGACGAGATCGCGATGGAGGTGCTGCAGCGGCACCGCCGCGCCTTCGCGCCGCGCGGGCGCGACGCCGCAGGGCCGACCGTGGGCGGCGAGTACCAGTGGCGGCGCAACGCCGAGTACCACCTGTTCTCGCCCGAGACGGTGTTCCGACTGCAGCATGCCACGCGCAGCGGGCAGTACGAGGTCTTCAAGCAGTACACCAGGTCGGTCGACGATCAGTCGCGGCGGCTGGCAACACTGCGGGGGCTGCTCGATCTGCGCCCCTCGACGGCGCCGATCCCGATCGATGAAATCGAGCCGGTCGATCAGATCGTGACGCGCTTCGCCACCGGCGCCATGTCCTACGGATCGATCAGCGAGGAAGCGCACACGACGCTGGCGATCGCGATGAACCGCCTCGGCGCCAGATCCAACACCGGCGAAGGAGGCGAAGACCCGGGCCGCTATCGCCGCGACGCCAACGGCGACTGGCGCCGCAGCGCCGTGAAGCAGGTCGCCTCGGGGCGCTTCGGCGTGACCAGCGAATACCTGGTCAACGCCGACGAAATCCAGATCAAGATGGCGCAGGGGGCCAAGCCCGGCGAGGGGGGCCAGCTGCCCGGGTTCAAGGTCTATCCGTGGATCGCCAAGGTCCGCTATGCGACGCCAGGAGTGGGGCTGATCTCACCGCCGCCGCACCACGACATCTACTCGATCGAGGATCTCGCGCAGCTCATCTACGACCTGAAGAACGCCAACCCGCGGGCGCGCATCTCGGTCAAGCTGGTCGCGGTCGCCGGCGTCGGCACCATCGCCGCCGGCGTGGCCAAGGCGCACGCCGACGTCGTACTCATCTCCGGCCACGACGGGGGCACCGGCGCTGCGCCGCTGACCAGCATCAAGCACGCCGGCATCCCGTGGGAACTGGGGCTGGCCGAAACGCAGCAGGTGCTGCGTATGAACGGCCTGCGCGGCCGCATCGTCGTGCAGACCGACGGTCAGCTGAAGACCGGCCGCGACGTCGTCGTCGCGGCGCTCCTCGGCGCCGAAGAGTTCGGCTTCGCCACCGCGCCGCTGGTCGTCTCGGGCTGCGTGATGATGCGCGTCTGCCATCTCAACACCTGCCCGGTCGGCATCGCGACGCAGGACCCGGCGCTGCGCGCGCGCTTTACCGGCAAGCCGGAGTTCGTCGTCAACTTCTTCCGCTTCATCGCCGAAGAAGTTCGCGAGTACATGGCGCTGCTCGGCTTCCGCACGATGGACGAGATGATCGGCATGGTCGATCGCCTGAACCTGCGCCCGGCGATCGAGCACTGGAAGGCGCGCGGTCTCGACTACAGCCCGATGCTCAAGGAGCCGTTCGCGCCTGGACCGCGGCGGCGCGTCGAAGCCCAGGATCACGGCCTCGAGCGGGCGTTCGACCGCGGCCTGATCGCCGAGTGCGGCGAGGCGATCGCCGCGCGGACACCGGTGACGATCGTGCGGACGGTGCGCAACGTCGACCGCGCCGTCGGGACGATGCTGGGATCGGAAGTGACGCGGCGCTGGGGCGGCGAGGGGCTGCCCGACGACACGATCAGCATCGCCTGCACGGGTTCGGCGGGGCAGAGCTTCGGCGCGTTCGTGCCGCGCGGCATCACGCTGCGGCTCGAAGGGGACGCCAACGACTACGTCGGCAAAGGGCTGTCGGGTGGACGCATCGTGGTCGTGGCGCCGCGCGGCGCCGGCTTTGCCCCCGAGAACAACGTCATCATCGGCAACGTCGCGCTCTACGGTGCGACGAGTGGCGACGCCTTCATTCGCGGCGTGGCCGGCGAACGCTTCGCGGTCCGCAACAGCGGCGCCAGCGCTGTCGTCGAAGGGGTCGGGGATCACGGCTGCGAGTACATGACCGGCGGCCGCGTCGCAGTGCTGGGACATACCGGCCGCAACTTCGCCGCCGGCATGAGCGGCGGCATTGCCTACGTGTTCGACGGCGACGGCGCCTTCGCGTCGCGCTGCAACACCGAGCTCGTCGAACTGCAGACCATTGCGCCGGACGACGAAGGGGAAGAGCTCGCCTCGCTGTTGCGGCGGCATGTCGCCGCCACCGGCAGCACCGTGGCGACGCGGCTGCTCCTCGATTGGCCGGCCTCGCTCGGCGCGTTCGTCAGGGTGATGCCGGTCGACTATCAGCGGGCGCTCCGCGCCGCCGCCGATGCGGTGGCGGTGGCGTCCGCCGCCGCGCCGCTGGCGCAGGTGGCCCATGGGTAAGCCCACCGGCTTTCTCGAGATCGCCCGTCAGAAGCAGCCATCGCGCCCCGTCGCCGAGCGGTTGCACGACTGGCGCGAGGTCTACCTGCCCCACGAGGATCGCGTGCTGCGCGGCCAGGCCTCGCGCTGCATGGACTGCGGCATTCCCTTCTGCCACCAGGGCTGTCCGCTCGGCAATCTCATCCCCAGCTGGAACGACCTGGTTTATCGCGATCGCTGGCAGGCCGCGATCGACCAGCTCCACGACACCAACAATTTTCCGGAGTTCACCGGCCGCCTCTGTCCGGCGCCGTGCGAGGCCTCGTGCGTGCTGGGGATCAGCGACACCCCGGTCACGATCAAGGCGACCGAGGTGGCGATCATCGACCGCGCCTTCAGCGAAGGCTGGATCGTGGCGCGACCGCCGGCCTGGCGCACGGGCAAGCAGGTGGCCGTGGTCGGCTCGGGTCCGGCGGGCCTGGCGGCGGCCGATCAGCTCAATCGCGCGGGGCACACCGTGACGGTGTTCGAGCGGGCCGATCGGATCGGCGGCCTGCTGCGCTACGGCATTCCCGAGTTCAAGCTGGAGAAGCGGCTGCTCGATCGCCGGATCGCGCTGATGGCCGACGAGGGCATCCGCTTTCGAACGCGCTGCGCGGTTGGCACCGACATCGCGTCGGAGGACCTGCGCGCCGATTTCGATGCGATCGTGCTGGCCGGCGGCGCGACGCTGCCCCGCGATCTGCGCGTGCCGGGACGTGAGCTGCAGGGCGTTCACTTCGCGATGGACTATCTCACGCAGCAGAACCGCCGCTGCGAGGGAGACGGCGTCCCGGCGGAAGGGGAGATCACGGCGGCAGGCAAACGCGTCGTGATCATCGGCGGCGGCGACACCGGCGCCGACTGCCTGGGCACGGCACACCGCCAGGGAGCGGCGGCCGTCGTCCAGATCGAACTCATGCCGCGGCCGCCCGACGAGCGGGCCGCCGACAATCCGTGGCCCGAGTGGCCGCGCATCTTCCGCGTGTCGAGCGCGCACGAAGAGGGGGGCGAGCGCCTCTTCGCCGTGTCGACCGAGTGCTTCGTCGACGACGGGCAGGGCCGGGTGAAGGCGCTGCGCGGCGTACGGGTCGAGCCGTCGATCGTGGCCGGCCGCACCGTGTTCGCGCCGGTCGCCGCATCGGCGTTCGAGGTGCCGGCGGATCTGGTCCTGCTGGCGATGGGCTTCACCGGTCCCGAGACGGCCGGTCCGGTGCAGCAGTTCGGGCTGCGGCTGACCGATCGCGGCACGGTGTGGCGCGATAGCGACTGGATGACCAGCGTGCCCGGCGTGTTCACCGCCGGCGACATGCAGCGCGGCCAGTCGCTCATCGTCTGGGCGATCGCCGAGGGTCGAAGCTGCGCCCGCGGCGTCGATCTGTTCCTGATGGGCGAATCCGATCTGCCGGCCCCGTTGCCCGGCGCCTGAGGCGCCGTCAGCCGCGTTACGTCGGCGCGTGATCATAGGGCGGCCGGGCCGGATCCCGCAGCAGGTCTCGTGCGGAGGATCAGGCGCCGGCCGCGGTGTTCCGCGCTAGGGGGTCTTCGAGCTGAAGGCGTAGACCCAGCCGATCGTGAAGACGCTCTGGTTCCTGACTTTCTCGTCGGTCTCCTTGATGAAGTAGTCGGTGTCGGCGTGATCGTTGCGGTACTCGATCCGCATCAGCACGCCGTCCTTGTGTTTGAACTCCGCCGTCAGCGTGAACTCCTGGAGATTCTGCGACGTGCCGGTCATGAAGCCGTCGCCGTCCTTGAGGAACTCGACGCGCGGCACCAGCGAGAACCACGCGTTGGGCGAGAGCTTCGCGTAGCCGGCGACGCCCTGCCAGCTGACGCCGCTGTCATTGATCTTGTCCGAGCCGTAGTCGTAGTTCAGCATCAGGCTGACCTTCGGCGTGGCCGTGAACGAGAACGTCGTGTCGAAGAGATTCCTGGTCGGACTGCTCTCGATGGCCTGTTCGGGGCCGACGAGGTAGTTCACACTCCAGGAAACCTTGGCCGTTGGTTTCAGGGTCGCGACGAACGCGACGGTTTTCCCGCTGTTGTTGTCGACGACGTCGTTCCAGCCGTTGGTCAACTGGGCGCCGACGGTCACCTTGTCGTTCGGCGAATAGTTCATCCGCACGCCTTCGTGGTAATAGGGGATGGCCAGCGAGAACAGCAGCGAACGCGAGTAGTTCCAGTTGTCTTTCGTCTCGATGACTTCGGCGCCGGCCGGCGTGACGAACTTGCCGAAGTCAAACTGCAGCGATCCCTTCTTGGTGGGAGCCAGGTAGCTCAGATAGGCCTGCTCGATCGTGCTGTTCACCGCGGCCGGGGCCGTATCGTAGCCGCCGATGATGGCAGCTGACTGGCCATAGGCGAGGTCGACGCGGAAGCCGCCGCGGCTGTCGGGCGTCGGCTTTTTCTCGAGCGCCAGCTTGGCCATATTCAGGCTGAAGGAGTTGTGGGCGACATCGAAGTTGTGCAGGCAGTTGAAATCGGCGACGCCGCCAACCGTTACACACGGTGTCGCCGGCTTGTTGAAGTTATAGGCGTAGTAGGTGTCGACGAAGCCCGACAGCTCAGTGTTCTTGAAGAACGCGAGTGTCGGATTCTCGGCCGGCTTGTCGGCCTGCGGATCGGGCGGCGGCGGGGGTGGCGGCGATTGCGCTGCCGCGGATCCCGCCAGCAGCAGCATTACCGCTGCAGTCGCCAGCGATGTGCCCGTCACGGATGCCGCGACGCGTTTCGTGATCATGCTCATGATCTTGCTCATGCGAACTGACCTCCCGAGATCGGCGAGCGGCGCTGGTGGCGGCCGCCATCCCCAATTGACGAATATGCCCATGCGGAGCGTCCCGCCTCCGCGCGCGTGTCGAGACACACGACGACTGCTGAGAAACGCGGGATTGCGTTTCGTCCGGTCTTGCAGTGTCGTCAGGTTCAGTGGCGGCTCAGCCGCCACCAGTTAAAGCCGGCGGCGCCCGCCATCCCCAGCAGGATGGCAGGGACGGGAGCGCCGGCCTTGAAGAGCAGTCCACCGGCGAGCACGCACGCGCCGGCGAAATAGCGCCAGGTCATCCCCAATGCAGCGCGAGATACGCGCAGAGGCTGAGCCCCGAGAGGAAGACCGCGAGGCCGCGGATCGATCCGGGGCCTCGGCGCGTCGGCACGCCCGTGGCGCGAATGTCCCGGAGCTGACGCCGCGCGATCGAGAGCTGGATCGGGTTGTCGGCGAGCGCCAGCGCCGCCAGCGTTTCGTCCTCCGCCGTCTGCAGCGTGCGCAGCCGGTAGTGCAGCTCGCCGTGCTTCAACCGCGCCCAGAAGTTGAGCGGGTCGGTGTCGCAGGCGCGTGCCAGCGCCGTCATGGAGTTCGGGACGTCGAAGTTCACGGCGTGGGCCATGCCGAGCCGCGTCCACAGCACCGGCGAGGCCGGGTTCTCGGCGCACGCCATTTCCATCTCACGGATGTAGGCGACGAGATCCGTGCGCGGGATCGTCGCCGGGTCGCGCCAGGGAAACGCCGGGACCCCGGACGGGTCCCAGCGGTCGACTGAAGTGTGGCTCGGGGCCAGCGCCGTCGACATCGGCTACTCCCCGGCCTTCAGCGTGAACTCGGGATACGCGAGCACGCCCATTTCGGGGATGTCGAGGCCGGCGAGTTCAACCTCGGCCGGCACGCGGTTGCCGATGATGGCATCGACGATCTTGAAGAAGATGTAGAAGGTGACGAAGACCCAGATCGCGCACGCCAGCACGCCGATGCACTCGGCGACGAACTGCTTCGGCGCGCCGTAGAAAAGACCGGTTACCGTCCCGGCGACGCCGTTCCAGCCGTCGCCGTACGAACCGTCGGCGAACAGGCCGAGCGAGAGCACGCCCCACGCGCCGTTCACGCCGTGGACGGCGATGGCGCCGACCGGGTCATCGATCTTGAGCGTCCGCTCGATGAAGAAGGCCGCCCAGATGACGAGCACACCCGAGATGAGCCCGATCAGCACCGCGGCCGGGGCGGTCACAAACGCGCACGGCGCGGTGATCGCCACGAGTCCGGCGAGCATGCCGTTGACCAGCATGCCGGGGTCCGGCTTGCCGTAGACCAGCCACATGTAGAGCATCGCCGAGAAGGCGCCGCCCGCTGACGCCAGCATGGTGTTGGTGGCGACGACGGCGATGCGCAGGTCGGTGCCGGCAAGCGTCGAGCCGGGATTGAAACCGAACCAGCCGAAGGCGAGGATGAACGTGCCGAGAATCGCCATCGGCAAGTGATGCGCGGCCATCGCGCGCGGCTTGCCCTGCGCGTCGTACTTGCCGAGGCGCGGACCGAGGACGATCGCCCCCGCCAGGGCGGCGACGCCGCCGACCATGTGCACGACCGAGGATCCGGCGAAGTCGACGTGGCCGTGGCCGAGACCGAAGTTGGTGCCCAGCGCCGACAGCCAGCCGCCGCCCCACACCCAGTTGGCGTAGATCGGATAGACGAATCCGCCCATGAAGAAGGCGAACACGCAGAAAGCCGAGAATTTCCAGCGTTCGGCCATCGAGCCGGTCGGAATCGTCGCCGCCGTGTCCATGAACACCATCTGGAAGAGGAACAGGGCGAAGACGCCGACGTCGTAGGTCGAGCCGGAGAGGAAGAAGCCCTTCAGCCCGAACAGGCCGAACGACTTGCCCAAGAGCGTGATCGCCACCTCGTGATTGAGCGGCGGCGTGCCGCCGAGCGTCGCCACCGCGCCGACGCCTCCCATGTGCAGCGCGAAGCCGCAAACCCAGTAGCCGAGCATGCCGAGGGCGTAGACCATGAAGTTCATCGACATGGTGTGGCCGGCGTTCTTGGCGCGGGTGAAACCGGTCTCGACCAGCGCAAACCCGGCCTGCATGAACATGACGAGGAAGCCGGTGATCAGCGTCCAGACGAAATTGATCGAGATCTTGTTGTGCCCGACCGTGGTCATGACTTCGCCGAGCGTCGGGTTCTTGGCGTCCTTCACCGTCACGTCGCTCGCCGTCCCGGTGTTGGCGCCGCTCGGGTCGCCCACACCAGCCGCCGGCGCCTGCGCCGTCACCGTCTCGGTCGTGACCGCCGGCACGATCGCCAGCATCATCACGAAGGCGAACGCCAATCTACAGATAAGGCCAGCGCGTCTGTTCATGCTCGGTTCCTCTCCTCGCTAGGTATGGATGCGGGACGCCCACCGCGTCGGGCGGGCGCACTCGCCGGGAGGGGAGCAAGGGGAACGCCACGGGGCCGGCGCGCCAGGTCGCTCAGCGAAGCCCTTGTCGCGGAAGGTATTAGCGGAAGCTGTGTCGGTCGTGGAGCGCTGCGTCGCCAGACGCATGGACGGACACAAATGTCGTACTGCCCCAGGCGACCAGACGGAAGTGTCGGGATCGCCCGCGCCGGTCAGTCGGGAAGGATCGCGGCCGCGACGCGCCACGAACCCTGTCCGGACCGCGACCAGACACAAATGTCGCGACCGCCGATGGTATCGACAATTATGTCGATCCGCCGGCCGCCGTGTCCGCTACTCGCGCGGGACTTTCATGAAGGCGGCGTAGGCTTCGATGCCGTGTTCGCTGACGTCGAGGCCGATCTGTTCCTCGTCGGGCGAGACACGAATCCCGAGGGTGGCGCGCAACAGAGCCCAGGTGATGAAGGTCAAGGTGAACGTGGCGGCGCCGACCGCCGCGATGCCCATCGCCTGCGTCGCCGTCCGCCCGAAGCCGCCGCCCATGAACAGGCCGCCGCTGGTGGCGAAGAAGCCGACGCTCAGCGTGCCGAAGACGCCTCCCACCAGGTGCACGCTCAGCGCGCCCACCGGATCGTCGAGCTTCAGTTTCTCGAAGAACAGCACCGAGTAGATCGCCAGCGGACCGGCGAGCAGCCCGATCACCACCGCGCCCACCGTGCTCACGGCATTGCACGCGGCGGTGATCGCCACCAGCCCGGTCAGCGTCCCGCTCAGAATCAGGCTCAAGTCCGGCTTGCCCAGCAGCAGCCAGGCGACGACGGTGGCAGCCACGCCGGCGGCGGCCCCAGCCAGGCCCGTATTGAGCGCGATCCGTGCGATGGCCTCGGGATCGGCGGCCATGGTGCTGCCGGCGTTGAAGCCGAACCAGCCAAGCCAGAGGATGAAGGCGCCGAGCGTCGCCGCCATCATGTTGTGCGCCGGCACCGGCACGGCGTCGCCGTTGGGCCGGTACTTGCCGAGCCGCGGCCCGAGCAGCATGATCCCGCTCAGCGCCGCCCAGCCGCCGACGCTGTGCACGACGGTGGCGCCGGCGAAGTCGACGAAGCCGGCGCGCTCGAGCCAGCCGCCGCGCACCCAGTGCCCCGTCATCGGATAAATCACCGCCACCAGCACGAACGAGAAGAGCAAGAACGCGCTGAACTTGATCCGCTCGGCGACCCCGCCACTGACAATGGTGGCGGCGGTGCCGGCGAACACGAGCTGAAAGAGAAACTTCGCGGCGAGCGGCACGCCCGCGCCGGCCAGCGCATGGTAGACGCCGGCATACGCGCCGCCGCTCAGCGGACTGTTGTCGGCGCCGCGCAGCAGCCATCCCGACAGACCGACCAACAGGTTGCCGTCGCCGAACATCAACGCGAATCCCGCCACCCAGAAGGCCAGCGCCGAGACCGCGAAGACGACGAAGTTCTCGGCGAGCAGGTTGACGGTGTTCTTCGAGCGGCAGAGGCCGCTCTCGAACATCGCGAATCCGGCGTTCATGAAGAACACGAGGAACGCCGTCAGCAACACCCAGATCGTGTCGAGCGCCACCTTCATCTCGGGATTCATGCGCTCAGTTATACAACGAGGTGGATCGCCGCGCGTGCGCCGTTTCGTATACTAAGCGCCACGTGACGATCGCCGCCGCATGACGATCCCAGCCGACGACCCTCGAGCGCATGCGACGCCGCCAGCGATCGTCATGCTGTCATCCCGGCGTTTCCTGCTCGCCTGCGCGGTGACGGCGGCGGCGATTCTGCTCGCCGGCCACGTCATCGCGATGCCGGTCGGGCTGCTGGCGGCCGAGGTGCTGGCCACGATCCTGGCGCTCTTCGCACTCGGTTCGTTCCGCTACCAGCTGCACAAGAACGCCTTGACCTACGGCATGCTGCTGGTCATCGTGGCGACCTTCTGCCGGCTGCGGACCTCGGCCTGGCACGAGGAGCTGGCGGCGATCGGCTGGTCGCACTGGCTGCAGCGGCATCTGTTCTCGTTCAGCGGCCTCGACGACCTGCTGCACGCCGACACGATGCTGTTCATTCTCGGGCTGACGCTGTTTGTCGCCGTCATGGCCCAGACCCGCCTGCTCGAGGGGGTGACCTACGTGCTGCTGCGGCGCTACCGCGGCGCCATCGAGCCGACGGTGATCGCGGTGACGGCGGCCGTCGCCGTGGCTTCGGGCATCTTCGGCGGCGTGTCGATGATCAGCCTGACCATCCGCACGCAGGTCATCATCCTGATGCTGGCGTCGGTGCCGATCGCCCAGACCCGCTTCGCGATCATGCTCTGCACGGCGGTGACCACGATCTGCGGCGTCTTCTCCGCCTACGGCGAGCCGCCCAATCTGATCATGAAGGCCAATCTCGCGCCGCATCTGGGTAACGATTTCTTCCTGTTCTACTGCGGGCCCGTGGCGGTGGTGTCGTATCTGATGGTGGCATGGCAGCTGCGCCGCAAACTGCGCGGCCGGCGCATCGACCTGGCGGAAATGGACATCATCGACGCCAACGTCGCCGACGTCCGCTTCCTGCAGGCGACCCGGCACGGCGAAGTCCTCACGCCGATCGAGCTGATCGAACAACACGTCGACGCCCTCGGCGACGCCGTCGAGGGCCTGCTGAACCGCGTGCGTCACGGCGAGTCGATCGGCATCGCGCTCGTGCGTGAGGCCGTGCCCGAACCGATCCGCCGGCAGCTGCTCGGGCATTTCGTCAGCGAGGATCTCGCCGACGCGCTCGATCGGCACTACGTGCTGGCCGCCGCCGGCGACCGGGAAGGGGCCCTGCGCGCCGAACGCGTCGTCGACACGGTCGTCGACGACCTCGGCATCCGTCGGCGCAGCGCTCAGCGCTTCGGCGGGCTGGCCATCATTCCCTTCGCCGTGGTGCTCGTCCTGCACGGCCTCGAGCCGCGCGTGCCGCTGTTCGTGTCGTCGTTTGTCGCCTTCGCCTTCGCCCTGCCGGCGATCGCCGACATTCCACGGATGCGGGCGCTTGCCTGGCGCGAGGCCCGCAGCGAATACGCCGAGTACTATTTCCTGTTCCCGTTGTTCATCTCGATTACCCTGCTGACCGCCGCCGGCTTCTTCTCGACCATCGAGGCGACCGTGCAGCACGGCGCGACCGTGCTCGGGGCCGCGCCGGTCGCCCTGGCCCAGTTCACCGGCTCAACGTTCCTTTCGGCGATTCTCGACAACAACATCGTCGCCGACTTTGCCTCCCGAGGACTCCACGGCCTCGACCTCCACCTCGTACAGCTCTTCGCCATGTCGCAGATCGCCGGCTACGCGCTCGGCGGCTGCTGGACCCACATCGGGTCGGCGCAGTCGGTCGTCGCCTATGCGTTCATTCAGCGCGAAGTTGACACCCACTTCACGCCGGTGGGTTGGATCAAGGAAATCACGCCGGCCATCTTGCAGATCTTCGGCGCCATCGCGGCCCTCATTTGCGTCGAAAGCGTCGTCCTCCGGTGGTGGCACGGCTGAAGTGCCATCTCTATTACGCATGAAACCGATGCGATTTTTCTATTCTGCTTATAGGTAAAGATCTGCGATAACCGCCAGTATGCTGCGGCCATCTCGAGCGTCTGAAACCAGACGGGTCTGACGGAGTCCTCGACATGTCCATCGCGATACCTCCCGAGACCGAATCCCCGTCGAGAAGTCCGGTGCACTTCGACCTCGGCACCGGCCGATCGTCCGGCGAAATCCGCAAGCTGACCTCGCTGCTCGAGATCAGCCAGGCGCTGGCCGACGCCACCCACTTTCGGGCGTCGCTGCTGCGCGTGATCCAGACGCTCGAGAAATCGCACGACGCCGTGCGCGGCGCCGTGGCGATGACGCAGGCGGAGCAGGCGCCGCTCGAGGTCGTCGCGGCGGCCGGCACGGGGCGCGAGCGTAGCGGTCCCGCCGGCGTTCCGGGAGGGACGCTCGCCCGCCAGGTGCTGGCTACCGGCCGGCCGGTCATCATCCCGCGCGCCACCCGCGAGCCGGCCCTGGCCGACTCCCGCCGCGACAACAACGAGTGGACGTTCGTCTGCGTGCCCTTGATGCTCAATCGCCGCGCCGTCGGCGTGCTGTGCGTCGATCTGCGCTTCAAGGCCGACCGCGACTACGAGCGCACCGGCAAGTTCTTCGGTGTCGTCGCGTCGATGATCGCGCATGCGATCAAAGTGCAGAGGCTGCTCGAAGCCGACCGCGCGCGCCTCGTGCAGGAAAACGTCCGGCTGCAGGGAGAGCTGCGCGAGCGCTACGACTTCTCGCAGATCCTCGGCACCAGCCGCGCCATGCACGCCGTCTGCGAGCAGATGATGCAGGTGGCGCGCAGCAACGCCACGGTGCTCATTCGCGGCGAGTCCGGCACCGGCAAGGAGCTCATTGCGCAAGCCATTCACTACAATTCGCAGCGATCCGCCAAGCCCTTCGTCAAGGTGAGCTGCGCGGCGCTCCCAGACACGCTGATCGAGTCGGAGCTGTTCGGCTACGAGAAGGGGGCGTTCACCGGCGCGACGAACCGCAAGGCCGGCCGCTTCGAGCGGGCCGACGGCGGCACGCTGTTCCTCGACGAGATCGGCGACATCAACCCCTCCGTCCAGGTCAAGCTGCTGCGGGTGCTGCAGGAGCGCGAGTTCGAGAGGCTGGGCGGCATCGAGCCGGTACGGGTCAACGTGCGCCTGATCACCGCGACCAACAAGCCGCTCGAGGAGGCCATCGCCGCCGGCGCCTTCCGCGAGGATCTGCTTTACCGCCTCAACGTCTTCACCCTGTTCGTGCCGCCGCTGCGCGAGCGCAAGACCGACATCCTGCTGCTCGCCGATCACTTCCTCGAGCGCCTCGCCGCCGATCACCGCAAGCGCATCCGCCGCATCTCGACGCCGGCGATCGACATGCTGATGGCCTACCACTGGCCGGGCAACGTGCGCGAACTGCAGAACGTGATCGAGCGCGCCGTGCTCGTCTGCGACGGCGACGTCGTCCACGCGCACCACCTGCCGCCGACGCTACAGATGGCCGATACCAGCGAGGCCGCCGCGACGCAGCCGCTGACGACGGCGCTCGCCGCCTATGAGAAGGATCTCATCCAGGACGCGCTGAAGATGGCGCGCGGCAACCGCGCCAAGGCCGCCCGCCTGCTGCACGCCACCGCCCGCATCGTCAATTACAAGATCCAGAAGTATCGCATCGACTGGCGACGGTTCCGGTAGGACGGGCCGGGACCCGGCGTCCGCGGCACAGCGTTCCGGTATGCTCTGCCGATGACACTCACGTGCCGCCGCATCGGCGTCCTCGTTCGCCCCGCACTCGCGTGCGCCGCCATCTCGCTCGTCGTCCCGGTGCTCCGGGCGCAGCAGCCGGCGCCCCCTTCACCTGCGGTAGCGGAGAAGCCGGCCGAGAAGGCCGCCGACGCGCTGCCGCCGTTACCGCCCGACGCGCACGTCGATCAGACGATGCAGCTCGGTGGCAAGACGTTGAAATACACCGCCACGGTCGGGACGATTCCCGTCTATGCGGCCGACGGCAGCAAGAAGACGGCGGACGTGGTCTACACCTCCTACGTGATGGAGGGGGCGGACCGGCCCGTGACGTTCGCGCTGAACGGGGGGCCCGGCGCCGCATCGGTCTATCTGAACTTCGGCGCCATCGGGCCGAAGCATCTCGCGTTCGGCGCCGAGGGGGACAGCGCGTCCAACCCGGTCGCCCTGACCGACAATCCCGGCACCTGGCTCGACTTCACCGATCTCGTCTTCATCGATCCGATCGGCACCGGCTTCAGCCGCCCGCTCGAAGCCGCCGACGCCGCCAAGAAGGACTTCTTCAGCACCGACAACGACATCCACTACCTCTCACGCGTCATCTTCGACTGGCTCGTCAAGAACCAGCGGCTGCGGTCGCGCAAGTACATCGCGGGAGAGAGCTACGGCGGCTACCGTGTGCCGCGCATCACGCATTACCTGCAGACGCAGCTCGGCGTGGCGATGAACGGCGTGGTGGCGGTGTCCCCCTACCTGAATCCGTCTCTCGACGACAACCAGGACGTGTCGCCGATCGCGTGGGTGGTGAACCTGCCGTCGATGGCGGCGGCGAATCTCGAGCGGCAGCACCGGCTCTCGGCCGAGACGATGGCGCCGGTGATCGCCTACGCGCGCGGCGAATACGTCTCGGACCTGCTGAAAGGTCGCTCCGATCCGGCGGCCACCGATCGTGTCGTGCAGAAGGTGACCGAGCTCACCGGGCTCGACAAGGCGTTCGTGCGCCGGTCGGGCGGCCGCATCGAGATCGGCGCCTATCTGCGCGAAGTCTTTCGCGAGCAGGGGAAGATCGGCAGCGTCTACGACTCGAACGTGACCGCCTTCGATCCGTTTCCGTACGCGCCTGAGCAGCGTTTCAGCGATCCGCTCCTCGAAGGCATCGTCGCGCCGACCACGTCCGCGATGGTGGACTTCGTGACGCGCGTCGTCGGATGGAAGGCGAGTGGTCCCTATCACGCGCTCAGCTACGAGGTCGGCGGCCAGTGGGACTTCGACAGCGCCGCGCTTCGCAACGGCGCCACCGCCGATCTCCGGCAGGCGGTCGCGGCCGATTCGAAGCTGCGCGTTCTGATCGTGCACGGATGGAACGACCTGTCGTGCCCGTTCATGGGCTCGGTGCTGACGGTCGATCAGATGCCCGCGATGGGCGATCCGTCGCGGGTCACGGTGCGCATGTATCCGGGCGGCCACATGTTCTACTCGCGTCCCGACAGCTCCGCCGCGCTGCGCAAGGACGTGCAGGAGATGTTCGCGAAGCACTGATCCGCCGAGCCGTGATCCGCGAAGCCGTGATTAAAGATGGGCGAGAAAGCGCTGGTACGCGTCGTTCTGCTCGTCGAGCGCGTAGCGGTAGTCGAGGCCCGCGAGGAAGCCTTCGAACGCCGCTGATTCGGATGGCGGCACCTCAAATGCCGCCAGCACGCGGCCGAAGTCGGCGCCGTGGTTGCGGTAGTGGAAGAGGCTGATGTTCCAGCGGCCGCCGACCGCGTCGAGGAAGTGCAGGAGCGCGCCGGGGCGCTCGGGGAATTCGAAACGGCAGACGCGCTCGGCGACCACGGCTGGCGGGTGTCCGCCAACCATGTGGCGGACGTGCAGCTTCGCCATTTCGTTGGCCGAGAGGTCGGCCGTCTCGTAGCCGAGCGCGCGCAGGCGCCCGGTCAGTGCCGCACCCTCGGCGTGCGTCTGGGTGGCGACGCCGACGAAAATCTCGGCGTGATCGCGTCCGCTCAGGCGGTAGTTGAACTCGGTCACGACGCGCGCGCCGAGCGCGGCGCAGAAGGCGCGGAAGGCGCCCGGCTGTTCCGGAATCGTCACCGCGAGCAGCGTTTCGCGGCCCTCGCCGAGCTCGGCGCGTTCGGCCACGAAGCGCAGCCGATCGAAGTTCATGTTGGCGCCGCTCATGATCGCGGCGAGCCGCCGCCCGGCGGTCGGCTCGTGCTCGACGTACGACTTCAGTCCGGCGAGCGCGAGCGCGCCGGCCGGCTCGACGATCGTGCGGGTGTCGTCGAAGATGTCCTTGATCGCAGCGCAGATCTCGTCGTTGTCGACGAGGATGATCCGGTTCACCGTGGCGCGGACGATCGGAAACGTGTAGGCGCCGACCTGCTGCACGGCGACGCCGTCGGCGAACAGGCCCACGTCTTCGAGGCGGACCCGCTCGCCGGCGGCGAGCGATCTCGCCATCGCGTCGGCGTCGACAGGCTCGACGCCGATCACCTCCACGTCCGGCTGGAGGGCCTTGATGTAGGCGGCGATCCCGGCGATCAGCCCGCCGCCGCCGACCGGGACGAACACCGCATCGAGCGAAGGGCTCTGGCGGAGCAGTTCCATGCCGATCGTGCCCTGCCCGGCGATCACCAGCGGGTCGTCGAACGGATGGATGAACACGAGTCCGCCGGCGGCGGCCAGTCGCTCGGCATGCTGCTGCGCCTCCGCGTAGCGATCGCCCGCCAGCACCACGTCCGCGCCGAGCGCACGGACCGCGTCGACTTTGATCTCCGGCGTGGTCCGCGGCATCACGATCAGCGCCTTCAGCCCGAGGCGCTGCGCCGAGAACGCCACCCCTTGGGCGTGGTTGCCGGCGCTGGCCGCGATCACGCCGCGGGCCCGATCGTCGGCCGACAGTCGCGCGATCCGGTTGTAGGCGCCGCGCAGCTTGAAACTGAAGATCGGCTGCAGGTCTTCGCGTTTCAGCAGGATTTCGTTGCCCAGCCGGCGTGACAGCCGGGGAGCGGGATCGAGCGGGGTCTCCCGGGCGGCTTCGTACACACGGCTGGTGAGGATCTCGCGGAGCAAAGTGTCCATGGCGGCGGCTCCTATGTTGTGCCGTCCGTCCCTGTTCCCGCAAGGTGCTCGCCACGCAGCCTGTTCGTACGAAGTGAGGCAAGTCTGAAGCCGATCTGGATGTAGGGCCCGAGCGGCTGCGAGCCGAAAACGAGGAGTTGAGACGCAGCGCGGCCGGGCGTCGGATCGAAGGGGGCGAGAAAGGCGCCGAATTGTGAAGGATTTCAGGTACTGGTCGTGCGCAGCGCGTCCTCGAAAGGGCGAAGCAGGTCCGGGTCTTCATCGTTCATCGGCTTCGACCGGCGCGTGCAAACACCCGCTGGTGCAGCAGCAAGCCTTCGCCGTCATCGGCGGGCCAGTCGGACTGCCGCGGCTCGAACAGGCGCAAGGCATCGCGCGCGGCGTCCTCGTCAGACAAGACTCTGACGCGCTCCCACCGCTCCATGAGGGGTCCGACGTGTGCCCAGGTGTCGAGCAGCGTTTCGCCTGCGCGCGCTCCTCGTCGGTCAGCAGCGGGCGTTCGGCCGTGCCGCCATTGTAGCGGCGACGGGACGGGGCGAGGCGGATCATACCTGCCGCGTCAGGTGGTCGTTGAGGATGTCCGCGCGCAGAGCGGGGAAGGCCTCCGGAGTCGGGCGATGTCGGCGAGGCCCTTCTGTCGTTTGCTGGCGCGGCGAGCCGGGTCCTGGAACGCCCAGACGTTCCCGTGAACCACGTCCTCGGCGGCGGCGACGGGCACCGGGATGCCGCTCGCCGCCGAGCGTATGATGATTGTGTGAGCGAGAACGACTTCGAGGCCACGGCTCGCCGCCATGGGATCCGTGTGCTGATCCAGTTCGGTTCGACGGCGACGGGGCACATGCACGTGCGAAGCGATGTCGACCTTGGTGCTTGGTTCGAGCGCGCCCCTGGCTCCCTGATGAGTGAGGCCGAAGTGGCCGCCGACCTCCAGCCGCACTTTCCCGGTCGCGAGGTTGATCTCGCGGTGCTCAATCACGCGGACCCGTTGTTCCTGAAGCAGGTGTTCGAGCGATCACGCGTGCTCTTCGGCACGCCCAGCGACGTGGCGGAACTGCGCCTCTACGCATTCAAGCGCTATGTCGATCATCGTCGCTTCCTCGACATGGAACGCGCCTACGTAAGGCGCAAGGTCGGGGCTGAGCGGTGACGATCGACCCGGCGCTCGTGACGCGCAAGCTGACGTTGATTGCCGGCGATCTCGACGCGGTGGGTGAGGTAGCGGCGAAATCGCGCGAGGCGTTTGTCGCCAGCGCATTCGACCAGCGGGTGGCTGAGCGACTGCTGGAACGGATGATCGGCCGGATGATCGACGTTAATTTCCATCTGCTCGTCGAGCAGGGCCACCCGCCGCCGGCCGACTACTACACGTCGTTTCTACGATTGGCCGACCTGGGTGTGGTCGATGCCGCCTTTGCGCGGCGTCTCGCGCCCTCGGCGGGGTTGCGCAACCGGCTCGTCCACGAATACGACGCCATCGATCCCGGCCGTCTGTTCGACGCGCTCGCGCCGGCACGCACCGACATCGTCGACTACGTGCGGGCGGTCGAGGCGTACCTGACGCGCGGTGGGGGATAGGTGAGCGGCGTCGCCGGAGAAGCCCTCATGGAGACTGCGAAGCTCCCCGCAGGCTCGCGGCGGAAATTACCACTGACCCTACGGCACCTGTGGCGGCATCGCGAACGACGACGACGACGCGCGAGGTATCGGCGAGTACCACGATTGTCTTCGTGATCGTCAGTCCGTTGCTGATGATGGTGTGGTGCTGCCCCTCGTTCAGATGGAGCGTGATGGTCGTGTCGACGTCGATCGTCGACGTGCCGTCGTCGCGCAGTTGGGCGATCGCAAGGTCCAGTGCATCGGACCAAACGCCGGCGCGGTTCAGGAACGCCAGGTTGCCTGCATCAGCATGAATGGCGAGTTCCATCCCGTTCGGTCGTGGCGTCGGCGTCACATCGAGGAGAATGCCGGTGGCATCGAGTGGATTGGCGAGTGTCCGCTCCAATATCGTCTTGCGGTCACCGCCTGGCGCGGCGGCGAGCGTCGCGAAATAGCCGCGACGGTACTGAAGATCCACACCGGATTTCTTCACCACGGCGCTGATGACGCGGTATCTGTCGTCTGGCGTCGAAGCCGGTGAGTAGTAATCGAACTCGTAGTGGTGCTCCGAGTCGTCGATCGCGCGCCGCACTGAACCGGCCGTGTCGTTGTTATTGAAGAACGCGCGGCCGCCTGTCCGCTCTGTTAGCGCCTCGATGACCTCGTGATTCCCGTTCACGGTGTTCATGCTGACGAACGTGTCGCTCGTCGCTGTCATCCGAACGGCGCCGATGAGACCGCGCGTATCGATGCCGTACAGCGAGATGTTGGCGGTATTCAGCGAGCGGGCGGCGCGCTCGATTTCCTGAGTGCGGTTGTACTCGGCATTGGGAGGGATGGGAAATGCATTGGAGACCCAGACGAGATTCTTCCGCCCTGGAATCCCGGCCAGGTGCTGTCCGATCGTTTCGAGTGCGGTGAAGGTCGTCAGCGCCGTGGTCCGGCTGAGTTGATTGACGTACTCGTCAGCGAGATTCGCGGGGGCCGCCGTCTGCAGCTCGGCGGCCGGTGAATCGGGACGGGCGTTGTCGCTGATCGCGCGCACGAGCGCCGACGCGTCCGAGGTGAAGTCGTGTATCACGCGCAGCGCGGTATCGTCGAGCGCATACACGGCCACGCGATCGTCGGGCCGGAGCTTCGCGAAGAACGTCTTCAGCTGCTCGCGCGCCCGCGCCTGGTCTTCCCACTTCGTATTGAGGCGATCGAACAGAATCACGGTGACGTTCGGTGCGGCTGTCGCGGCTGCGAGATTGGAGAACGCCCCCGTCGGCACTGTCGTAGTCGGTGCGGATGAAACGGCTGGTGCCCCCGTCACTTCCGTGAAGAAGCTGGCCGTGACCGGCTTCCCGTCTTCGGAGACTTTGAAGTCGTCAGCCGTGAGACTGCCGACGAACGCACCTCTATGGTCACGAGCAACCACCGTGAGCCGGACGAGTATGGAACCGCTGCGGGCGACCGGCTGCGGATGCTGCGAGGGCGCCGCTACCCCCGTCATCTGCCCAACGATGAGCGCGCATGCGATCCACGTCATACTCCCCTCCAATACTCGGTGGTAAAGGCATACGGACTCGGACGAGTGTTGCCGCGGCCGATGAAACATTCGTTCGAGGCTTGGGCAGCAACGGCGCTGGCCACCGCCGCATCGAATGCGGTCACGAGCAGCCCGAGCTGAGTGCCGCCGCTCACGAGCGCCCAGCCGCTGCCGCCCCGATCCACAACCTGCAGCGCGGCGGCGCTGTACGGAATGCAGTCCTCGCGCGCGATCGTGGTCTGCTGACCGGACGCATTCTTGAAGAACGTCAGCGTGAACTTGGGATCATTTCGACCGATGTAGCACACCTGCGTCTACCTCCGATACAACGCCACCAGGTCGCCGGCATCGATCAGACCGTCGGCGGTGGGGTAAGAGAGTTGAGAGCGGCCGAACGGATCGGGTGCGGTGATGAGCAGCTGGCTCGGGTCCTTCGTGGCCGGCATCGTAGAGACGTTTGACGGGTCATACGGGATGCAGTCCTGATCCGCAATAGCAGACATCTGAGAAGACAGGGTCCGGCCCTGGTACGACGCGTTGACGGTCGTCGTGCCGACACCAGTCGCGCGTACGAGGCCCAGTGACACCGTCGCGACCGACGTGTTCGACGACTGACATGTCGCGGAATTGGTTACGTCCTGGCTCCCGGAGAGCAGCGTCAGCTGCACGCTCGGATTGACCTCCCCGAGCGTCACGAGCCCCGTGATTGACAGCTGCTGCTGTGATGGCGTGCCCGATGGCGCGGCAGGCTGGCTGCCACTGCATGAGAGTTGACACAGGACCGCGAGCGCCATGAGCATCAAGGACCGTTTCATCACGTGCTCCGAATGGCAGGCCGCCTCTGCCGCCACATCTGAGGGCCCAGTCTACGATCAAGAACCCACGACGTTCCACTCAACATCAGCCGGCTTCGTGGACTCCGCCGCTCAATGGAGTGCCTGAAGATTTCCTCCGCCGAGGCCCGATATAGTGCTGCACGAGCGCAGACCCGAGAGCCGCCGATGCCCACCTGGACGCAACGATCCCTGCCCCTGCGGCAGCGCACAGAAATACAAGAAGTGCTGTCTGCCGAAAGAGGAGGCGGCGCGCCTCGCCGCTCGCCCGGCTGACACGCCCCGCGAGACGGCGATGCCCAAGATCCTGCGGTTCGCCGATTCCCCGGAGTTCGATGGCGATCGCGACATCGCCGACATCCTGTTCTGGGCTGATTTTCTCGACCAGATGGACGATGACGTGAAAGACGCGCTCGTCGAGGACGACGACGCGATCGTCAAATACAGCTCGTGGTTCATCTGGGATCTGGATATCGACGAAGGCCGCACGGTCGCCGATCTGTTCCTCGAGGCGCGCGGCCGCTCGCTCGACGCCGCCGAGCGGGCGTTCGTCGACAGGATGCGCGCGTCGCACCTGTCGCTCTACCAGGTCGAGAGCCTGGAGCGCGGCCGCGGCGTGCTGTTGCGCGACCTGCTCGTGAGAGAGACGGTGTTCGTCCACGAGAAGCTGGGCAGCGAGCAGCTCGTGCGGTCCGATCTCGTCGGCGCCCGCGTCGTCGCCAACGAGCACGCGTGCCGATGTTCGAAGGCGGACTCTATCTCTACGACGTTGCCGACAAGGCGGATCTGCTCGCCGACCTCCGCCGGCATCAGCGCGCTTACCGGCGGAAGTGGCCCGAGCACGATCGCCGCGCTTTCCTGAAGCGCCACGGCATGGTGTTCAACCACTGGTGGCTCGATCGCGTGGTGCTGCGGCCGCTGCCGACGATCGGCACGCCCGAAGGCGACCAGATGATGTTCGCGCGGTCGACCTTCGACGTGCCGGATCAGGCAGCGCTGCGCGCGGCGCTCGAGGCGGCCGCCGACGTGCACGCCGACGAGGACGGTGAAACACGTGGGGCGAAGACGGCGGCACGATGTGGCGCATCCTCGCGACGCTCCGGATCGACGGCGGGCGCCTCCATGTCGAAGCCATGTCGCGCGCGCGCGACGAGCGCTGCCGCACGTGGCTGGCCTCGCTGGCGCCGGACCTGGAATATCGCGCCACGTCGCTCGAGAGCGTGGCCGCGGCGCTCGCGCGCCTGGAGCAGGGCCCGCCGGCCCCTGCCGCCCCCAGCGATCTTCCGCCTGACGTCAAGGCTGGCCTCGAACGTCAACTCCAGGACGAGCATTGCCGACGCTGGCTCGACGAGCAGGTTCCGGCGCTCGGTTTCATGACGCCGCGCGAGGCGGTGCGATCCCGGAAGCACCGGCCGGCGCTCATCGAGGTGCTGCGCGGGTTCGACAATCACTACGAGCGCGCCCTCCGTCAGGGGAGCCAGGCCTACGACTCCGCCTGGCTCTGGGAGGCGCTGGAGTTGGACCCGGATTCCCCGGCAAAGCGCCGGCGGCCGTCCGACCGCACGCCGCGTTGACACCAGGCCCAATCCTCCTCTACAATAAGGGTTTGCCTAGAAGTAGTTAGGGCTTCCCTACGGCCATGTTCGAGTCCCTTTCCACTCGTCTGCAGGACGTTTTCCGCGGCATTCGCGGACAGGGACGCCTTACGGAAGAGACCGTCGAGCTGGCGCTCCGGGAAATCCGGATGGCGCTGCTCGAGGCGGACGTCAACTTCAAGGTCGTCAAGGCGTTCATCGATCGCGTGCGCGATCGCGCCGTCGACCAGGAAGTGCTGAAGAGCCTGACGCCCGAACAGCAGGTCGTGCGGATCGTTCGCGACGAGATGCTGGCGCTGTTCGGCGACGCGCAGGGCGGCCTGGGGCAGACGAACGAGCGGCCGCGGGTCGTGATGCTGCTCGGCCTGCAGGGATCGGGCAAGACGACGACCTCGGCGAAGCTGGGGAAGTGGCTGGCGAAGCAGGGACGGCATCCGCTGCTCGTTTCGACCGACGTCCGGCGTCCGGCGGCGATCCAGCAGCTGGCGGTCGTCGGCAAGCAGGCCGGCGTGCGGGTCCACGATCCCGCCGGCGAGATGGATCCGGTGAAGCGCGCTGCCGGCGCGCTTGCCGAAGCGAAGAACGGCGGCTTCGACGTCGTCATCGTCGACACCGCCGGCCGGCTGCACATCGACGACGACCTGATGGTCGAACTCGACGCCATCAAGGCGGCGGTGAAGCCGGTCGACCAGTTGTTCGTCGCCGACGCGATGACCGGGCAGGACGCAATCAAGAGCGCCGGCGAGTTCAACCGGCGGATCGGCATCACCGGCGTCGTGCTGACCAAGATGGACGGCGACGCGCGCGGCGGCGCGGCGCTGTCGGTGGTCGGCGTCGTCGGCGTGCCGATCGCGTTCGTCGGCAGCGGCGAGCGGCTGCAGGACCTGGAGCCGTTCCATGCCGATCGCGTCGTGTCGCGCGTGCTCGGCATGGGCGACGTGCTGTCGCTCATCGAGAAGGCGGAAGAGGCCGTCTCGATGGAGGACGCGGCCAAGCTCGAGGAGAAGATCCGGCGCGACGATTTCACGCTGGAGGACTTCCGCGACCAGCTGCGGACGATTCGCAAGATGGGGCCGATCGAGCAGATCCTCGGCATGCTGCCGGGGTTCGGCGCGATGAAGGAGATGCAGCAGGCGCGCGAGCAGGTCGACGAGAAGCAGTTCGGCCGCGTCGAGGCGATCATCAACTCGATGACCGCGAAAGAGCGGCGCAGCCATCAGATCATCAATGGGCAGCGCCGCAAGCGCATCGCGAAGGGCTCGGGCACGTCGGTCGAAGAGGTGAACAAGCTGTTGAAGCAGTTCATCCAGATGAAGAAAATGCTGAAGGCCATGGGCGGCATGGCGGGGCTGGCGAAAGGCAAGCGTCCGAATCTCTCGGCGCTGAAAGGGTTGATGAGGTAATGCTGGTAATCAGATTGCGTCGTGCCGGTTCGAAGAAGCGGCCGTTCTTTCGGGTCGTGGTTACCGACTCGCGCGCCGCGCGCGACAGCTCGTTCGTCGAGGTGCTGGGGCACTACAACCCGCGCACCAAGCCGGAAACGCTGAAGCTCGATCGCGAGCGGTTCGTTCACTGGGTGAAGCTGGGCGCGCAGCCGTCCGACACCGTGCGGACGATGCTGGATCGCAACCCCGCGCCGCCCGTCGACACGGCTGTGGCCGTCGCGCCGTGACCAGGGCGAGCGCCGTCGTCGAGGCGATCGCCAAGGCGCTGGCCGACAAGCCGGACGCGGTCAGCGTGACGGAGCGCGAGGCCCGCGGCCAGACGTGGATCGAGCTGACGATGGCGCCGGGTGACATGGGGCGGGTGATCGGGCGCCAGGGGCGCACCGCGCAGGCCGTCCGCACCCTGGCCAACCTGGCGGCGGAAATGGACGGCCGCAAAGTGTCGGTCGATTTCAGGGATTGAGCGGAGACACGCGCGGTTCCCTTCCGACAATGCCCGAATTGATTCTGGTTGGCCGCGTCGCCCGTGCCCACGGCAGCCAGGGCCAGGTGATCGTCAATCCGGAGACGGACTTCCCGCACGACCGGTTCGCTGAAGGCAACGTGCTGGTGGTGGAGCAGAACGGCACGGCAGTCGAGCGCCGGCTGGTCGCGGTGCGCTTCCACCAGGGACGGCCGATTGTGGCCCTGGATGGCGTCGCGACGATGGACGCGGCCGAGGCGCTGGCCGGCGCCGAGCTGAAGATGCCGGCCGACACGCTGGGCCCGCTGCCCGGCAACACGTATTACCGGCACGATTTGGTCGGGTGTGAGGTGATCGACACGGCGGGCGTGCGGCTCGGCAGCGTGACCGAGGTGCAGGGACCGGTCGAGAGGAGCCTGCTGGTCGTCAGCGACGGGCAGCACGAAATCCTGATTCCGATGGTCGAAGGGATTGTCACTCGCGTCGATCCTGGCCAGCGGTTAGTCGTCGTCGATCTGCCGGAAGGACTCGCGGGTTTGAACGTGTCTGGACGCCGGTGACGAGGGCTCGACGTGAACGAGGGCGCGAGCGAGCGTAGCGGACGAGTCCGAGGGGCGACGCCCCTCGGGTTGAAGATAGACATCGTCACGATTTTTCCCCGGATGGTGGCCGCTCCACTCGAGGAGGGGATCGTGGCGCGGGCCATCGCGAAGGGGCTGGTGGACGTCGCCATCCACGACCTGCGTGATTTCACGGCCGATCGGCACCGGGTCGTCGATGACGCGCCGTTTGGCGGCGGGCCCGGGATGGTGCTGAAGCCGGAGCCGCTGTTCGCCGCGGTCGATCGCATCCGCGAGACGCGCGGCGAGCCGGGGGCGATCGTGCTGACGTCGCCCGACGGCGAGCGTCTGACGCACGCGGTGGCGGAGCGGTTGCGCGCGCGGGATCACGTCGTGATCCTCTGCGGGCGCTACGAAGGAGTGGACGAGCGGGTGCGGGAGCAGCTGGCGACCGACGCCATCTCGATCGGCGACTACGTCGTGTCGGGCGGGGAACTGCCGGCGCTGGTTATCGTCGACGCGATGGCGCGGCTGGTGGCAGGGGTGGTGGGCGACGAGTCGTCCGTGGCGGGCGATTCGTTCGCGCGCGGCGGGATGCTCGACTTCCCGCAGTACACCCGGCCCGCGGAGTTTCGGGGCTGGCGGGTGCCCGACGTGCTGCTGTCGGGCCACCACGGAGAGATCGAGAAGTGGCGACGGGAGCAGGCGATCGCGCGGACGCGCCGCCACCGCCCGGATTTGTTGAACGAGAGCGAAGGATAAAGGAGAACGTCATGAATGCCGTTGAGACCGTCGAGCGGGGGCAGCTGGCCAAGCGCCCGGCGATCAAGCCCGGAGACACCGTCAAGGTGCACGTCAAGGTGCGCGAAGGCGACAAAGAGCGCATCCAGGTGTTCGAGGGGATGATCATCGGCATGCACCGCGGCGGCGCGCGCGCCACGTTTACCGTGCGCAAGGTGTCGTTCGGCCAGGGCGTCGAGCGCATCTTCCCGCTGCACTCGCCGGTGATCGACAAGATCGACGTCCTGCGCACCGCGAAGGTCCGCCGCGCCAAGCTGTATTTCCTGCGTGACTTGAAGGGCAAGGCGGCGCGCATGAAGGAGACGGGCCGGAAGCAGACCGCGTGATGTGGAAATGTGGAGATGTGGGCATGCCCACCTCTCCACATCCTCCGATCTCCACATGAAAGTACGCGCCTACCGAACCCTGGAGAATGCGCTGCGGCGCATGGGGTTCGTGTACGTCGCCGGCGTCGACGAAGTGGGACGCGGCTGCCTGGCCGGACCGGTGGTGGCAGCGGCCGTCGTGCTCGATCCGGATCGCTACATTCCCCGCATCAGCGACTCCAAGACCGTGACGGCGCTCGAACGCGAGCGCCTCTACATCCAGATCACCCGCGAAGCCGTCTGCTGGTCGGTGGTCGGCGTGGCGCCGACCGAAATCGACGAAATCAACATTCATCAGGCCGGCCTGCGCGCCATGCAGCGCGCCGTGCTGTCGTGCGCGCCGCTGCCCGACATGGTGCTGGTCGACGGCGGACGCGCGTTCCGTGTCCCCGACCTGCCGATGGGGCAGCGCTGCGTCGTTCACGGCGACGCCCGCTGCACGGCGATTGCGGCGGCCTCGATCGTCGCCAAGGTGACGCGCGACCGCAGCATGCTCGAGCTCCACGGCCAGGATCCGCGCTACGGGTTCGACCGTCACAAGGGTTACGCGACCCGCGATCATCTGGACGCGGTGGCCCGCCACGGCTATTCGGACGCGCACCGCCGCTCGTTCCGGCCGCCGTCGCTGTTTGATAGGATCTAGCACACTAGGAACCCGTGGCCATCGACCGCGCCGAGGTGCTGAAGAAAGCGGAGAAGCTGCTCCGCACCGGCAAGCTCGATCTTGCCATCGCGGAATATGTGCGTCTGGTCGAGGAGTACCCCCGCGACTGGAACACCCGCAACACGCTCGGGGACCTCTGCGTGCGGGCCAGCCGGCCCGACGATGCCGCGGCGTACTACTCGCAGATTGCCGATCACTTCCTGGCCGAAGGCTTCTACCCGAAGGCCGCCGCCATCTTCAAGAAGGTGCTCAAGATCAAGCCCGACCAGGAGTCGGTGCAGTTGCGGCTGGGTGAGATCTCGGCGAAACAGGGTCTGCTTGCCGACGCGAAGGCATATTTCGTGGCCATCGCGGCCAAGCGCCGGGCTCGCGGCGACCGCGCCGGCGCCGACGAGATCACCCTGCGTCTCGGTACCCTCGACCCGGCCGACTTCGAGGCGCGCGGGCTCGCGGGGCGCATGCTGGCGCAGAACGGCGACGAACTCGGGGCCGCGGCCCATTACCGGTCGATGCACGCCGATCTGCTCGAGAAGGGGCGGGCGCCGGAGGCCGCCGCGGCGCTCCGTGACGCCGTGCGGCTCAATCCCAACGACATCGAGGGGCGCACCGAGCTGGCGAAAGCCGCCATCGCCGCCGGCGATCTCGACTCGGCCAAGCCGTATCTCGACCGCGCCATCGCCGGCGACGATCCGGCGCTGAAGTTCGCGCTCGCCGACATGGAGCTGCGTTCGGACCACCTCGACGCAGCACGCGAGCTGCTGGGCGAGCTGCTGCGCGCCGACGAGTCGGCGAGGACGCGGATTGTCGATCTCGCCTGGACGCTCGCGCCTGCCGCCCCCGATGCTGCATTTGTCTGCATCGACGTCGCAGTGGAGACCGAGCTCGCCTCCGCCAACTACATGGACGCGGCGGCGCTGCTCCACGAGTTCACCACTCGCGTGCCCGGCCGCATCGTCGCGCTGCTGAAGCTCGTCGAGATCTGCGTCGACGGCGGGCTCGAGGCGACGATGTACGAGACGCAGGCGCAGCTCGCCGATGCCTATCTCGAACTGGGCCAGGGGGCCGAGGCGCGCGTCATCGCCGAAGATCTGGTGGCACGCGAGCCGTGGGAGCACGCGCATATCGACCGGTTCCGGCGGGCGCTGGTCATGCTCGAGATTCCCGATCCGGACACGATGATCGCCGACCGTCTGAGCGGACAGGGTCCGTTCGTCGCGACCGATCGGTTCATGGCCTTGGACTCGCTCGGCGGGCACGCTGCGCCAGCCTTCCTGCACGGGTCGGCGCCGCCGATCGGCGAACCCGAGGAGCCGGCGAACCCCGAACCAACGCCCGACCGAGACCCTGAATCGCCTGTCGCGCCGCTGCAGGATCCGCCTTCGCCCGAGCCGGCGCGTCAGGAGCCCCCGCCCTCGCCCGAGGCGCCGAAGAAGAAGGCGGGCGGCAGCGTGGTGATAGATCTCAATCAGGCGCTCTCGCAGCTTCAGGAGGCTCCCAACGATGACGCGCCCCTGACCATTCATCAGAGCCTTGACGAAGTGTTCGACACGCGCCGTAACGAGATGTCGCGCCAGGCGGGCGTACAGGAGGCGGCCCGGCAGCTCACAGTGGGCAGGAGCTACGTCGACATGGGGATGCTCGACGAGGCCATCGGCGCGCTCACCAAGGCGGCGAAGATCCCGACGCATCGCTTCGAGGCAGCATCGCTTCTCGGGCGCGTCTACCTGAAACGGGCGGACCTGCCGCAGGCCGTTGAGTGGCTGGAGCGCGCGGCCGAGGCGCCGGCGCCGACGCACGAGTCCGGCTGGGAGCTGCTCTACGATCTCGGCGTGGCGCTCGACGCCACCGGCGAGGTCTCCCGTGCGCTGGCCGTCTTCATGGAACTGCAGGCGGATGCCGGCGAGTATCGCGACATCACCGAGCGCATCGACCGGCTCGCCCGCGTGCAGGCCGGAGGCTGATCATCCGTACACTCAGCCGCCTTCTGTTTGCGGCCTACTTCCTCGAGGCGGGCTTCATTCTTGCCGCGGCGCCCTGGTCGGTGTGGTGGCAGCGCAACGGCTTCGCCGAAGCGCGGCCGGCGCTTCGTGCCGCGATGACGAGCCCCTACGTGCGCGGCGGCGTCAGCGGCGTCGGCGTGGTCACCGGCGTGGCCGGCCTCATCGAGCTCGGCGCCGTGCTCGCCTCGCGCGCCCGGCGCCATTCCCAGCCGTGATCCGTCATTTTGTGACCGACCGACGCCGCTTCGGACTGAGTCCGAGCGAGCTGGTCGACCGCGCCGCGGCGGCGATGGCGGGCGGCGTGTCAGTCGTGCAGATCCGCGAGCGCGATCTCGCCGACGGCGCCCTGCTGGATCTGGTGCGCCGGATCGTCGACGCGGCGCGCGGCCGCGATGTCGCCGTAGTCGTGAACGATCGCCCTGACATCGCGCTGGCGGCGGGCGCCAGCGGCGTGCACCTGCGCGGCGATGCGCCGCCGGCGTCGCGCATGCGCGTCGTCGCCCCCTCGCCGATGCTCATCGGCCGCTCGGTCCATACGCTCGACGAGATCGACGCCGCCGCCGCCGATGGCGGCTGCGACTATCTCATGTTCGGCACCGTGTTTCCGTCGGCTGGCAAGCCCGCTGATCACCCGGCCGCCGGCCTCGACGGCCTCGCCGCGGCGTGCCGCCGGTCGCCGCTGCCGATCATCGCGATCGGCGGCATGACGCCGGACCGTGAGGCGGAGGTGGCGCGCGCCGGCGCCGCCGGCCTGGCGGCTGTCAGCTGGTTCATGTAGAGTCGCAGCGATGGACGATTTCGGCGGCCGGCTCCGCCAGGCTCGCGAGCAGCGCGGCATGTCGCTCAGGCAAATCGCGACCACCACGAGGATCGCGACGGCGGCGCTCGAGGCGCTCGAGCGGAACGACATCTCCAAGCTGCCGGGCGGCATTTTCAGTCGCGCCTTCGTCCGCTCCTACGCCGTCGAAGTCGGCCTCGATCCGGAGGCGACGGTGCGCGAGTTCCTCGATCGCTTCCAGCAGGAGCCCGCGCCCACCAGCGAGACGCTCGCCACCGCCGTGCCCGAAGAGGAACGCGCGTTCCTCGAACGGCGCCGGCGCGCCGTGCGGCTCGCAGTCGGCGCGGTCGCGCTCGCCCTGGTGCTGATCGTGATTGTGATCGCCGTCGTGCGCGCGCGCAGCCGGGCCCAGCGCGATGTCCCAGCGCCGGACGCGTCAACCGCGATCGCGCCGCCGGCCGCGACATCTTCCGTTCCACAGCCGACGCCCGTAGCCGCCGCCGGACTCGCTCGGCCGGCGCCGGCCGCGGCAGCGGGCACCATCCGTCTCGAGATCGCGCCGACAGCCAACTGCTGGGTGTCGGTCACCGCCGACGGCAGGAAGGTGTTCGCCCGCGTGTTGAGCGCCGGGCAGAAGGAATCGGTGGATATCGCCAGGGAAGCGATCGTCGAGGTCGGAGACGCCGGCGTCTTTTCATATACGATCAACGGCAGGCCGGGACGATCGCTCGGCGCTCCAGGGCAGGTCAGGACGGTGCGATTGACGGCCGCGACGGTCGATCAGTTCGTGCGCTGAAGAGAGGAGACCGTTTCGTTGGCACGCTGCAGTCGCCAGTCGTTCGGGCCGGATCGGTCGCCAGGTTCCTAGTGCCGGATCCAGGCTTTCGGTCGCCGCTCATCGACTTCTTCCGCCGCGGCGAAGTGGCCCGCGACGTCCGGCTGCTCGCCGCCCAGGGAGCCCTGGCGCCTCGCGCCCACGAACAGCTCGCCCTGCTGGTGCTGCTCGCCGACGATGCCGATCCCGACATCGCACGCGCCACCGCCGCGACGCTTGACGCGCTGCCGCGCGAACCGCTGGCCGCGTTTCTCGGCCGATCGGACGTCCCGCGAGAGACCAGGGAGTTTTTCGCCGCGCGCGGCGTCGTCGTGGAAACCGGCGCCGCTGGCGCATCCGCCGCTGGCGACGATCCATTGCTCGACACGCTGGCGGAGCTTCCCAAGGCCCCTGACGGGGAAGGGGAGGACGTACGCAAGCTGTTGTCGTCGCTGCCGGTCATCGAACGCGTGAAGCTGGCCATGAAAGGCTCGCGCGAACAGCGCGCACAGCTCGTGCGGGACACGAACCGCCTCGTCGCCGCCGCGGTGTTGAGCAGCCCCAAGCTGAACCACGCCGAGGTAGAAGCGTTTACCAAGATGGGCAATGTGTCCGAGGACACGATGCGCACGATCGCCACCAACCGCGGCTGGCTGAAGAACTACGGCATCCTGGCCGGGGTGTGCCGGCATCCGAAGACGCCGCCGGCCATCTCGATGCAGCTGCTGCACCGGCTGCACGAGCGTGATCTGAAGACGCTGACGACCGATCGCAACGTGCAGGAGGGTCTTCGGGTGCTGGCGCGGAAGATTGTCAGCAAGGGCAAGGCCTAGCATTTTCCCTTCCACTCCTTCCGCATCTCGTTCAGTCCTTCCATGAACACCGCCGCCCTGCTCCGCTCGGCGTCGTCTTTCAGCGTCTTGAGGATGTCGATCGCGCGCTCGATGTCCCGCTGAATCGTCGCGGCGGTTGCGCCGAAGTACAGCCGTCGGATTTCGGCGATCTGGTCGGAGCTCATGGTCCTCGATTGGCGCTGACCGTCGCGTCAGTTGCGCTGGCGGCGGAGCGACGCCCTGAATTCTTGCACAGAACGTGTGTTGATCACGTCGACGGGCGCGAGCCCTGCGCGGCGTCCGACGGCGACGCCCCATCGCAGGCCGCCGAGCGCGAGCGTGCTGTGGGCGTCGGAGCTGATGGTGATCGCGACGCCGGCGGCGTGCGCCCGGCCCGCGTGCGTCTCGTCGAGATCCAGCCGCTCGATCTGGGCGTTGATCTCCATGGCCACGCCGGCCGTGGCCGCCGCCGCGAACACGACGTCCATGTCCCCCTGGTGCCCTTCACGCTTGAAGAGCCGGCGCCCCAGCGGATGGGCGAGCACGTCGACCCACGGACAGGCGATCGCCCGCAGCAGGCGATCGGTCATGCGGGCCGGATCCTGGGAGAAGCCGGAGTGGATCGACGCGTTGACGATGTCGAGCCCGGCGAGGCAGTCGTCGGCGAGATCCATCGTGCCGTCGGCGCGGATGTCGCACTCGATGCCGGCGAGCAGCGTGAAGCCGTCGAGGCGCGCGCCGACTTCGCGAATCGCGCGGACGTGCGCGTCGACGCCGCGCTCGTCGAGGCCGTTGGCCATGGCCAGCGACTGGCTGTGATCCGTCACCGCCAGGTACTCGAGGCCGGCCGCTTGCGCGGCGCGCGCCATCGCCTCGATGGTGTCGCGGCCGTCGGTGGCGGTCGTGTGGCAGTGGACGTCGCCGCGCAGATCCGCGACGGTGACGAGCGGCGGCCCCGCGCCGGCCAGTTCGGCGTCGAGGGCCGCGGCGATGTCGTCGACGTTGCTGAAGAGCCCGCCGTTCTGCTGTCGGCGGCGCTGCTCGAGCGCCTTGAGAATCTGCGCTTCCTTCCTCAGCCCCATGCCGCTCATCCGGCGGAGCCGTCCGTCGTGCGCGGCGCGCTCGAGATCGTCGAGCGAACTGACGCCGATCTCGCGATAGAGACGGGCCACGGTCTTCGGCCCGATGCCGGACAGACGGAGGACGTCGAGCAGCGTTGACGGGAATGCCTGGAGCAGCTGCTGGTGATAGGCGATCGAGCCGGTCTGGATCAGCTCGCCGATCTTGGCGGCGAGGTCCTTGCCAATCCCTGGCAGCGCCAGCCGCGCCTGCGGCGTCATCGCGTCGATCGGATCGGGTTCGTCGCCGACCGTCTCCGCGGCGGCGCGGTAGGCCCGAATCTTGAACGGGTTGTCGTCCTTGATTTCGAGGAGGTCGGCGATCTCCTTCAAGACGCGCGCAATCGAGCGGTTATCCACGGGCTGAAACAAACCTCGATGGTTCTGCGGTCGTCATTTGATGAGCGCCTGGCATGCGTCGTCGGCCGCGATCAGAGCGTGTCGATCAGCAGGCCGCGCGCTTCGATCGTGAACTCGAGCACCTGCGCGCCAGATGCGTGCAGCGCCTGACGGATGGCGGGAATGTTGGCCGGATCGCCGAAGCAGAACAGGCAGCCGCCGCCGCCGGCGCCACAGACCTTGCCGCCGAGCGCGCCGGCCTGGGCCGCGGCCGCGAGCATGGCGTCGATGCCGGCGGTAGTGACCCCTGGAGCCAGCGCCTTGCGGTTGTCCCACTCGGCGGCGATCTGGCGTCCCACCTCCGGCCAGTCGCGGCGTTCGAGCGCCAGCCGCATCGCGGCGGCAATGTCGCGGATGCGGTCGAAGGCGGTCCGGACGCCGGAGTCGCCGTCGATGTGGCGCTTGGTGACTTCCCAGTTGTTGATGCCGGAGTTGCGTGAGGCGTTGGTATAGGCCAGCGCGATCCGCTGCTGCAGTTCGGCGGGGGCGACGTCGAGCCCGATGCGGCGGACGCCGTTGACGCCGAGCTCCACGGCCGAGATCCCTCCGTAGTAGGCCGGCCGATAGTCCTGGGCGCCGGTGGGAACGTCGATCGCCTGCGCCTCGACGTTCATCGCGATCAGGAAGATGTCGTCCGCCGACCGGTGTCCGCCCGTCCAGGCGTTGAGCGCGCCGCAGACCGCGATGTTGAGCGCCGAGGACCCGGCGATGCCGGCGCCGACCGGAGAATCGGATCGGGTCGTCAACTCGAGCCCTTCGGCCTGGAAGTAGTGCAGCAGCTTGCCGATCAACTTGAGGTCGTGGGTGTTGCGCAGCTGCGACCAGTGATCCACCTCGACGCGCTCGCCCGAGTCCTCCGACACGATGACCAGCCGCTGGTCGGAGCGCGAGCGGACGTCGCAGCTGGCGCGCAGGCTGATCGCGGCGTTGAGCGTCTGCGCTCCCTCGTGAAACAGGTAGAGCGGCCAGATGTCGAGCGTGCCGCCGGCGAGGTCGATGCGCGTCGGCGCCGAAGCGTGGATGTGCACGGCGGGATCATACATGCGGGACGTGCAGGGGAGCGAGATGCGATCGGATAGACTTACCCGATGTCGATGCGCGATCTCAGGCGGCATGTCGGGCAGCTCGCGATCGTCGGCTTCGACGGGCACGATATTCCAGCGGAGCTGCGATCGCTGGCGCGCGAGTTCGATATCGGCGGCGTGATCTTCTTTGCCCGCAACGTCGACGCGCCGGAGCAGGTAGCCGACCTGTCGCGACAGGCGCAAGCGCTCGCCACCGGCACGCCGCTGTGGGTGAGCGTCGATCAGGAAGGCGGCCGGGTTGCGCGGCTGAAGCGTCCGTTCACGGAATGGCCGCCGATGATCACGCTCGGTCGCGCCGCCGCCGCGGAGCGCGAACGGCTGGCGGAGCGGTTCGCGGCGGCGCTCGCCGCGGAACTGCAGGCGGTCGGCATCTCGCTCGACTACACTCCGGTGCTCGACGTGCACACCAACCCGCGCAACCCCGTGATCGGCGACCGCGCGCTCTCGGATCGCGCCGAGGACGTGGCCCGCCTCGGCACGGTGATCATCCGCGTGCTCCAGGGCGCCGGCATCGCCGCCTGCGGCAAGCATTTCCCGGGCCACGGCGATACCGGCACCGACTCGCATCACGAGCTGCCGCTGCTCGAACATCCGCCGGATCGCCTCGCGGCCGTGGAACTGGTCCCGTTCGAGGCGGCCATCGCCGCCGGCGTCGCCTCGATCATGACGGCCCACATCCTGATCCCCGCGCTCGACGAGGAGAACCCCGCCACGCTGTCGCCGGCGATTGTCGACGGGCTGCTGAAGAAGAAGCTGGGCTACGACGGCCTCGTGCTGAGCGACGATTTGGAGATGAAAGCGATCAGCGGCCGCTACGGCCACAGCGAAGCGACCGTCCGCGCCATCGCGGCCGGCTGCGACGCGGTGCTGATGTGTGCGCCGAACGCCGAAGAACAGGGGGCCGCGCTCGAAGCGGTGATCCACGCGGTCGAGGACGGGGAGCTGCGTGTCGAGCGTGTCGAGGACGCGCTCAAGCGCCATGGCCGTGTCAAGGAGCGCTTCCTGACACCGTCGCGTCCGCGGCCGGCGTCCGGGGCCGCGCTGCGCGCGATCCTCGGGCGCGACGCACACCAGGCGGTTGCCGCCGAAATGGCGAGGCTGGCTTAGGGCCGCCGAACGACGCCGGCTCGAACGACGAACGACGAACGACGAATGGCGAACGACGCATGGCGTATGACGAAGGCCGAGTGATCCAGCGATGCTGAAGCCGCCGGCGCTTCGTCCAGGCGATCGGATCGCGCTCGTCGCGCCGGCCAGCCCGTTCTCGCGCGAGGAATTCGATGCGGGCGTTGCCGAGCTGCGGCGGCTGGGCTACGAGCCGGTCTACGACGAGCGCGTCTTCGCACGCTCCCGCTACACCGCGGGTGACGCAGCCTTGCGCACGCGCGCCTTCGTGGACGCGTGGCGCGATCCGGCTATCCGCGCGCTGCTGGCCGTTCGCGGTGGTTACGGCAGCGTAGAGCTGCTGCCCAGGCTGCCGATCGACGATCTCCGCCGCACGCCGAAGGCGTTCATCGGCTATAGCGACAATACGTCGCTGCTGACGTGGCTGACCGGCCATTGCGGCCTCGTATCGTTTCACGGTCCAATGATCGAGGGCCGGCTGGCCAGGGGACCCGCCGGCTACGATCCCGACACCTTCGCCCGCGTCCTGACCCGCGCCGAACCGCCCGGCCGCATCGCCCATTCCGCCGTCGAGACCATCCGTGCCGGCGAGGCAGCCGGTATCCTGGTCGGCGGCACGCTCACGCAGCTCGCGGCGTCGCTCGGCACTCCCTATGCGTTCGATCCGCCTGCCGGGCACATCCTTTTCATCGACGAGGTCGCCGAGCGGCCGTATCGAATCGACCGGATGCTGACGCAGCTGCGATTCGCCGGCGTGCTGGGGCGCGCGTCGGCCATCGTCTTCGGTGAGTTGCCGCGCTGCGACGAGCCGCAGCCGGGCGGCCTCGTGATCCGCGATATTCTCGGCGACCTGCTGGACGGCTTCCCCGGGCCGGTGCTGTTCGGCCTGCCGTCGGGGCACACGAATGGCGCCTGCCTGACACTCCCGCTTGGGGTCCGCGCACACGTGGTGACCAGCGGCGGCCCGGCATTGATCATCGAAGAGGCAGCGGTGTCATGACAAAGGTGCATCTGATTGGCGTCTGCGGGACCGCGATGGCGACGCTGGCGGCGATGCTGAAATCGCGCGGCTACGAAGTGCGCGGCAGCGATCAGAACGTCTATCCGCCGATGAGCGAATTCCTCGCGGAGCAGCAGATCACCACGCTGCAGGGTTTCAAGCCCGAGCACATCACCGGCGATCTCGATCTCGTCGTCGTCGGCAACGCGATTTCCCGCGGCAACCCGGAGCTCGAGGAGGTGCTCGACCGAAAAATCCGCTTCTGTTCGCTGCCCGAGGCCGTCCGCGATCACTTTCTCTGGGGGGCGCGCTCGATCGTGATTGCCGGCACCCATGGCAAGACGACGACGACGTCGCTCGCGGGCTGGCTGCTGACCCATGGCGGCGCCGATCCCAGCGTCCTCGTCGGCGGCATCGCCGAGAACTTCGGCGGCAGCTATCGTGTCGGGGGCGGCCGTGACTTCGTCATCGAAGGGGATGAATACGACAGCGCCTTCTTCGACAAGACGGCGAAATTCCTCAAGTACCTCCCCGACATCGCCGTCGTCAATAACATCGAGTACGACCATGCCGACATCTATCCTGATCTCGAGGCGATTCGGATCGCGTTCCGGCGCCTGGTGAACCTCGTGCCGAGACGGGGGCTGCTGCTGCTCGGCGGCGATGATCCGGAAGCCCGGGCGCTGGCCGCCGGCGCGCGCTGCCGCGTCGAAACCTTCGGCGTCTCGGACGGCCTCGACTGGCAGGCGCACGACCTGCACGCCGGCACGGGCAACACCACGTTCGGACTGCGGCGGAACGGTGCGGCGGTCGGTCGCTTCGAAGTGCCGCTGCTCGGCATGCACAACGTGCGCAACGCCGTCGCGGCGATCGCGGCTGGCGCTGCGGTCGGGATCGACCTCGAGACGCTCGGAGCGGGATTGCGCGCGTTCAAGGGCGTCCGCCGCCGGATGCAGCTGCGCGGCGTGGCCTCGGGCGTGGCGGTCTACGACGACTTTGCTCACCATCCCACCGCCATCGCGGAGACGCTGGCCGGCGTGCGCGCCGCCTATCCCGATCGCCGCATCTGGGCGATTTTCGAGCCGCGTTCGGCCACTTCGTGCCGGCGCATCTTCCAGGCCGATTTCGCCCGAGCATTCGGGGCCGCCGATCGCGTGCTGCTTCCGGCCGTGTTCCGTTCGACACTGCCTGAGGATCAGCGTCTCTCGGCCGAGCAGGTGGTGGCCGATCTCAATGCGGCAGGGAAGTCTGCGCGCTACATTCCGAACGTGGACGACATCGTCGGCGTCGTCGCGGATGAGGCCGCCGACGGCGATCTCGTCATCGTAATGTCGAACGGCGGCTTCGAGGGCATCCACGGGAAGTTGCTCGCGGCGCTGGCCGCGCGCGGATGACGACGCGCGTCCTCCCGGCCGGCGATGCCGCGTGGCTCGTCGAGTTGCCCGAGCGGATCGATCCAGAGGTCAACGGCCGGGCGATCGCGATCGCGCGGGCGATCGAGCACGCGCCGCTGCCTGTCACCGACGTTGTCGTCGGCTACCGCTCGGTGATGGTCTACGTGGATCCGCTCGCCGATGGCGCCGGCGCTGTGCCGGCGGCGCTCGAACGGATCGCCGCCGATCCTGGAACCCAGGGCGCAACCGCCAGCCGGCAGATCGACGTGCCGGTCTGCTACGACGATCCCTACGGGCCGGACCTGGCAGACGTCGCGGCATTCGCCGGTGCGTCGGTGGAGGAGGTGATCGCGCTGCACCTGGCGCGGGAGTACCGCGTGTTCGTCGTCGGGTTCGTGCCCGGGTTCGCGTACATGGCGCGCGTCGATCCCCGCATTGCCGCGCCGCGCCGCGCATCGCCGCGCCTGAAGGTTCCTGCGGGTTCGGTGGCGATTGCGGCGGGGCAAACGGGCATCTATCCGGCGCCGACGCCTGGCGGATGGCATCTGATCGGCCGCTGCCCGATTCGTCCCTACGATCCGTCGCGGCCGGCGCCGTTTCTCCTGCATGCCGGCGACCGCGTCCGCTTCCACCGGCTTTCCGCCGAGGAGTACCGCGCCGCCAGCCAGTGGGGAGATGCGTGAACCTCACGGTGATCAAGCCCGGGATGCTGACGAGCGTCCAGGACCTTGGACGCCGCGGCTACCAGAACGTCGGCGTGCCGGTGTCGGGGCCGATGGACGTCTGCTCACACCGTCTCGCCAATGCCGTTCTCGGCAACGATCCGATGGCGGCAGCGCTGGAGATTACGCTGCTCGGTCCGGAACTCGTCGCCGGCGGCAGCGTGACGTGCGCGGTCGCGGGGGCCGACATCGACGTGACCGTCGATGGTGTGCCGGTCGAAAGAAACCGCCCGTTCGACGTGCCGCAAGGCTCGCGCATCCGCTTCGGTGCCCGCCGCCGCGGCGCGCGCATGACCCTGGCCGTCCGCGGTGGCTTCGACGTCCCCCTGACTCTCGGCAGCCGCGCCACTCACCTGGCCAGCGGCATGGGCCCTTTCGGAGGCCGCGCGCTGAAGGCCGACGACATCCTCCCGGTCGCCGCTCCCTCGCGTCCTTCGCCACCTTCGCGTCCTTCGCCTCCTTCGTGCGCTTCCTTCAGCAATGTGATTCGGATCCTTCCTGCCGTGCATCGCGATCGCTTCGTCGGCGCCGCCTGGGATCTGCTGATCCAGTCTCGGTTCACCGTGACGCCGCAGTCCAACCGCATGGGCTACCGGCTCAAGGGGCCGCCATTGGTGCACGCCGGCGCCGGCGAAATCCTCTCAGAGGGGATGCCGGTCGGCGCGATTCAGGTACCCCCGTCGGGGCAGCCGATTCTGCTCATGGCCGAGTGCGCGACCACGGGCGGCTATCCGACCATCGCCAACGTCATCAGTGCCGATTTGCCGATCGCCGGCCAGCTCGCGCCTGGCGACTGGCTCCAGTTCGTCCCATGTAGCAGAGACGAGGCAATCGCGGCGCTTCGCGCCAGGGAGAAGTGGTTTCGCGATACGCTCGGCGCATGACGATCGAATCGCTCGGACAGGATCTGGGCTATGCCCTCCGGGTGCTGCGCAGGTCTCCGGCCTTCACTGCGGTCGTCCTGCTGACCGTGGCGCTCGGCGTCGGTGCCAACACGGCGGTGTTCGCGGTGGTCGACGCCGCTCTCCTGAAGCCGCTGCCGTATCCGTCGGCGGATCGCATCGTCACGGCCGCCGACCTCGCGCCGGGGACGTTTCTCGACTGGCGTAACCAGGCGGCGAGCTTCACTGCGCTCGCGACGCTCCGCGAAGCGGACTTCGATCTCAGTGGCGGCGATCGACCGGAGCGGCTGACCGGCGCGATCGTCACCGGCAGCTTCTTCGACGTGATGGGCGTGGCGCCGGCGCTCGGGCGGACGCTCGTGCCCGCCGACGACGACAGCGGGCAGCGGCCGGTCGTCTTGTCCAACGCGACCTGGCGCCGGCGGTTCGGCGCCGACGCGGGTATCGTTGGCCGCTCGATCGTGCTGAACGGCGCGGCGCACGTGGTCGTCGGCGTGATGCCGGCGGCGTTTCTGTTTCCGCCGGGCGCCGCCGAGCTCTGGGTTGCACCGCGGCACGTGGTTCCCGAGTACCCGCTGGCGCCGACCGTCGATCAGACACAGAACCGCGGCGGCCACTATCTTGGCGCCTACGGCCGACTCAAACCCGGCGTCACGCTGGGCGCGGCGCAGCGCGAACAGCGGGCGATCTTCACGCGTCTCCTGCAGCAATACCCGAACGACGTGACGCAGGACGACGTCGACCTCGTGCTGGTGCCGCTCCGCGAATGGCTGGTCGGCGACATCACGCCGGCCTTGATGGTGCTGCTTGCCGTCGCCGGTCTCGTGCTGCTGATTGCGTGTGCGAACATCGCGAATCTGATGCTCGCGAGGGCGAGCGGACGCGCGCAGGAAATCGGCATCCGGACGGCGCTCGGCGCCGGACGCGGCCGGATCGCGCGTCAGCTGCTGACCGAGAGCGTGGTGCTGGCCGTGCTGGGAGGCGGGCTCGGCGTGTTGACCGCCTGGTGGATCCTGCCGGTGCTGCTCGCGATGTCGCCCGAAGACGTGCAGGGGGTGAACACCGCGATGAACAGGACGGTCGTGCTGTTCGCGCTTGGCGTCTCGGTCGTGACGGGGACGATCTTCGGGTGCGTGCCGGCCCTCCAGGCTGCGCGCGGAGCGGTTGCGTCGACGCTGCGCTCGGTCGGCCGCACGACCGGCGGCTCGGGCGAACGCGTCCGCCAGGCGTTGATCGTCGCCGAATGCGCCGCCTCCGTGGTTCTGCTCGTCGGTGCCGGGCTGTTGCTGCGTAGTTTCGTGTCGCTTCGTCACGTCGACCCCGGGTTCACGTCGGCGGGCCTCGTCACGACACGCATCGCCCTCCCGGCCGAGCGCTACGGTACGCCGGCGCGGCAGGCGCAATTCTTCGACCGGCTGCTCGAACGGGTCGGGTCGGCGCCAGGCGTGTCGTCGGCGGCACTGGCCGGCCGCCTGCCGTTCGTCAGCGGCAACAGCACCCGCAGCTTTGATCTGGAGACGCCGGCCGGCAGCGACACCCCTGTTGCCGGCTTTCGCGTCGTCAGTCCGTCGTATTTCGACGTCCTGGGCCAGCCGCTCCGTAGCGGACGTGGCTTCAACGAACGCGATACCGCCGAGGCGCCGCTGGTCGCGGTGATCAACGAGATCATGGCGCGCAAGTACTGGCCGAACGCCGATCCGATCGGAAAGCGCTTCCGCATCGGCGGCGGGACGCGTTGGACGGAGATCGTCGGCATCGTCGGCAACGTCAAGCATGGCAGTCTTCGCGAACCGCTCGCGCCCGAGTTCTACGTGCCGTATCGACAGCTGCCGTGGTCGGCCATGTCGCTGGTGGTTCGAACGCCGCTGGCCGCACCGGCTGCCGCCGCCACGATCGAACACGAACTGGCGGCCGTCGATCCGGCGCTGCCGGCGATGCGGGTGCGTGCGATGAACTCGCTGATCTCGACGTCGTTCTCGATGGACCGCTTCGAGATGGTCGGCCTCGGCGTCTTTGCCGCGGTGGCGCTGGCCCTGGCCGTCGGCGGTCTCTACGGCGTAATGTCCTACGTCGTCAGCCGCCGGACCCGCGAGATCGGCGTCCGTATCGCGCTCGGCGCGACACCGGCGTCGATTCTGCGGCTGGTCATGCGCGACGGGCTGCGCCTGACGGCGGTCGGGATCGCGCTCGGCCTGGCGGGTTCGTTCGTTGCGGCGCGGGCCATCCGCAGCTGGCTCTACGGCATCGGCGCGGCCGATCCGCTGACGTTCGTCGCCGTGACAGCGGTGCTCGCTGCAGTCGCAGCGCTCGCCTGTTACCTGCCGGCTCGGCGGGCGATGGCGACTGAGCCGACGCAGGCCCTGCGCGCGGACTAGCGTGCCTGTGACACGATTGACGCCGTGAGCTTCGATGGCCGCCCGCCGGCGATCGCCGGGGTGCCGGCCGAACGCCTGCGGCAGAACGCACCGCTGGCGCCGTTCTCCACGTTCAAAGTCGGCGGTCCAGCCGACTGGCTGCTGCTGGCGCGCGATGCGCGTGAGGTGCGTGCTGGAATCGAGGCGGCGAGAGCCGCCGGCGCGCCGTTCACGATCCTCGGCGGTGGCTCGAACGTGCTCATCGCCGATGCCGGGGTCCGCGGCCTCGTCATTCGTGTGCACGGCGGGGAAGCCAACACGATCGGTGACGGGCTGGTCCGCGCGGATGCCGGGCTGACGATCAACGGGCTCGTGCGATGGACGATCAACCGGGGCGTGGCCGGACTGGAAGCCTGGGCCGGCACGCCGGGCACGGTCGGGGGCGCGATCTACGGCAACGCACACTTCAGGGGGCGCCTCATCGGCGATCTTGTCGACGGCGTCGAGCTGCTCGCGGCCGAGGGCCAGGTGATTCGGCTGTCGACTGCGGCGATGGAATTCGGCTACGACCGCAGCCGGCTGCAGCGGACCCGCGAGGTCGTGCTATCCGCCGATTTCCGCGTGGGCGCTGGCGATCCCGCCGCGCTACGGCTGGTGGCGCGGGAATCGCTTGCCTATCGCAAGCGAACGCAGCCGCTCGAGGCGGCGAGCGCAGGGTGCATTTTCCAGAACCCGGATCCCGCCGTGGACTGCGTGCCGGACGGCGTGCCGCCGTCAGCCGGAGCGCTCGTCGATCGGGCGGGACTGAAGGGGGCTCGCCACGATGGGGCGCAGGTCTCGCAGACGCATGCCAATTTCATCGTCAACGAAGGGAACGCGACCGCCGCCGCGATCCGGCGGCTCATCGAGCGCTGTCGCGACGGCGTTCGCGCGAGATTCGGTGTCGAACTCAGAGACGAGATCGTTTATCTGGGAGAATTCTGAGGAGGGTGGAGCGTGGAGGTCGAGGAGTTGAGCTTGGCGCTGGGGCGGAGGGTGGTGAATGGCTAGTCTGAAAGTCATCGGCGGGCGGGCGTTGTCGGGACGTGTCGCGGTCGAAGGCAACAAGAACTCGGCGCTGCCGCTGATCGCCGCCTGCATGCTGACCGAGCAGACGTGCGAGCTCTCGAACGTGCCGCGCATTCGTGATGTCGATGTCCTGCTCGACCTCATGGCGTCGCTCGGCGCGCAGGTCGAGGGACGCGGCACCAACACGCTGCGAATCACTTGCGCGCAGGTGACCGGCGACCGGCCCGACCCTACGCTGGTCGGGCGGCTGCGCGGCTCGGTGCTCCTCCTCGGGCCGCTACTCGCGCGGCGCGGGGCGGCGCGGCTCGCCCCTCCGGGCGGCGATTTTCCGACGCGCCGGACGATCTCCACCCACCTCGCCGCGCTGATCGCGCTGGGCGCCCGCCCGCTCGATGAGCCGGGCCACGCGATCGAGTGCCCCGATGGCCTGACCGGAGCGTCTTTTTATCTCGACGAAGCGTCGGTGACCGGCACAGAGACGGCGCTCCTGGCCGCGGTCGCCGCGAAAGGCCCCTCAGAGATCCGGCATGCCGCCATGGAGCCGCACGTCGTCGAGTTGTGCCGGTTCCTCGCGGCGATGGGTGCCGGGATCGAAGGGGGAGGGACGTCAACCATCCGCGTCGAGCCGCCGGCGCGCCTGCGCGGCGCCTCACAGCGGCTGTGGGGCGACTATATCGAAGCGGGAAGCTGGGGCGTCGTCGCCGCGATCACCAACGGCCACATCGAGGTCACCGGGGCGCGCTCGCAGGATCTCGAAGTCATCTCGGCGCCGCTGCTGCGGATGGGCCTCGACTGCTCGTATCGAGACGACACCCTGCGGGTCGCGCCGTCGTCGCTCGTCGCGGTTCGCCGCATCACGACCGGCGTGTGGCCGGGGTTTCCGAGCGACCTCGTCAGCCTGGTGACGGTGCTGGCGACCCAGGCGGAGGGCCGAACGCTCGTGCACGACTGGCTGTACGAACTGCGCCTGTTCGCGCTCGAGCAGATGAGCGCGATGCGCGCCGACCTTTTCCTGTGCGATCCCCACCGCATCATCGTGAGCGGGCCGGCGAAGCTCCGCGGGCGCGCGCTCGACAGCCGCGACCTGCGATCGGGAATGGCGCTCATCGCCGCGGCGCTCGCCGCCGAAGGAGAGAGCCAGATCACGCCGCTCGAGACGGTTGAACGGGGATACGCCTCGTTGATTGAGCGACTGCGGAGCCTCGGGGCGCAAGTGGAGAGAGTGGGCGGTTAGCAGTCAGCCAGTCAGCAACTGGCCTCGCGCAGGCGAGATCGACCGTTGGAATGCTGAGCGCGAACTGGCCCGGCCCGCTGCCGATTAATACGAGCTTCCGCCTCCCGGCTTTTTGGGCGCGGGGGGGGTCGACACCGGTTGCGGAATACCGGGGAGCGGCCCCTGCAGTGGCTGTGGGAACGGTGGCTGGGCCGGAGCCGTCTCGGGCGGCGCAGGGGGCGGTGCCGCGGCCGGTAGAGGTGTCCGCGGGCCGGGGATTGCCGGGGACTGCACCTCCAGGTCGTCGCGCGGCGCGCCGCCGCCGACCGCGTCGCCCGCCGTCATCTGCGACTCGTGCCCGAGGCGGAACGGGCGCAGATCCGTCTCCGAGAGGTCCAGGACCCGGACGATGTGAGGGGTCAGCGTCAGGATGATGTCGGTCTGCTGCGCTTCCTTGTGGTTGTTGGCGAAGAGATGCCCGATGAGCGGCAGGTCCGACAACCCGGGCACGCCGGCGAGCACCGTTCGCTCGTCGTCCCGGATCAGCCCCGCCAGCATGTTGGTTTCTCCGTCCTTCAGCCGGATCGTCGTCGAGATCTCGCGGTTGCCGAACGTCGGGAGTCCCGCGTAGCCGGTGCCGGAGATGTTCGAGACCGACACCTTCAGCGCCAGCGATACCTCGTCGTCATGGTGCATACGCGGGGTGATGTCGATGTTGACGCCGATGTTCTCGTAGGCGTACGACACGATCGGCTGGGTGTTGACGCCGCCGGCGGCGATTGGCGCGAACGTCGTGATCGGCACCGGCACGCGATCGCCGAACCGCGCCGTGGCCGCGACTCCCTCGATGGCTCGGAGCTGGGGGTTGGCCAGCGCGCGCGTATTGGTGTCGTTCTTGAGCAGGCGGTAGTAGAGGCCGGGAATGCCCGACAGGAACACGTCGGCGGCGGTCAGGTTCTGCAGGTCCGCCAGAGTGAAACCCGTGCGGTTGATGTCGGCGGATCCGCTGATGCCGTCGGATCCTGGCGACGCGACCTGGAGTCCGTACTCCTTGAGCTTCGTCCGATCGACTTCGAGCAGCTCGACGTCGATGATGACCTCCGGCCGCGCCTTGTCGATCGCCTCGATCAGCTTGACGGCCGCGGCGACCCGCTCGGGCGTGTCCTTGATGGAAATCGAGTTGGTGCCGCTGACCGGCGAGATCTGGCGGATGTCGACGACGACACGCAGCAGATCGATCGCCTCCTTGACGTCGGCGTTGCTCAGGTAGATCGTGCGGATCACCGACTCCTCGTACTCGCGCCGCTTGGCCGGCGTGTCGGGGATGATGGTGACGGTGCGCTGCGCGGTGACGCGGTAGAAGGTGTGCGTGCTGGTGGTCAGCGAGCCGAGCGCGTCGGAGAGCGTCGAGTTGCGCAGATCGATGCTGAGCGGCTGATCGCGGAACGTCGGGTCGAAGATGACGCTCATGTTGGCGAAGCGGCCGACGGCCAGGAACACCGCGCGCGCCGTCGCGCCGTTGCCGAACACGAGCGATCCTGGGAGCTTGACGTCCTGCGGCAGGTCGAGGCCGGGCGCCGGCAGGTCACGGGTGCGATCGATCAGGTTCTCGAGTTCGGTCTTGCCGCCGCGCGTCACGCTGACTTTGGCGCGCAGCTTCTGCCGCGCGTCGCGCAGCGCATCGTCGACGCGCGAATCGGTCGGGTTGAGCTCGGCGGCGAGCTGATACTCCACCACCGCCTCCTCCCAGCGCTCGAGGCCAGCCAGCCGTCGGGCGCGGTTGGCGTGCTCCTGGGCGGCCCGCTGCTTTACCCGTTCGAGCGAGGCGCGCGCTTCGCCGTTGTCCGGGCTCGCCCGCACCGCCTTGGTGTACTCGACGACCGCGCGGTCGTAGTCCTGCGTCTGCTCGGCCTGGCGCCCGAGGTGCAGATTATTGGCTGAGGCACATCCCGCCGCCAGTGGCAGCAGCAGGATCAGCGTCCGACACAGTTCAGCGGTCGCCTGCCGTGATGACATCGACACCCTTCGGAATCTTGAACGCGAACGCCGTGTCGGCCACGCCGGTGTTCTCGTGGTAGTTGGTGAACGCGAACGTGGACCGGCCGCCCTGCTTGTCGGCTGCGGTCAGCGACCGGATCTGCAGCGTCTGCCGATCGACGACGACGACCAGCCAATCGTAGTCGCGCTGCGGGCGCCGGGGGTCGAGCCGGAGCGCCCAGCTGTCGGACGCATCCGACGGCGCATAGGTGACGTCGAAATCGCGAGTCAGGTTGCCCTTGCCCGCCAGGAACAGCACCGCGGTCGTCGCCGTGTCATCCGACGGCATGTCTCCGACGATCACCTGCTTGTCGGCGGGAATGTACGAATAGATCTTGCGGCCGTCTGAGACGAACAGCTTCTTGTCGGGCGACGTGTAGTCCCACCGCATTCGACCGGGCTTTTTGATCGTCACCGTCCCCTGTTCGACCGACTTCTTCTTGAGTACGCCGCCTTCGTAGGTGTGCGTGAAATCCGCGGTGAAGTCGCGGACACGGTCATACTTCTGCTGCAGGGCGCGCGCGGTGTCCGTTGCGTCGGGACGCGCCTGCCGGGCCGGACCGGCCGCTAAGAGAAACGTCAGCAAAGCAAGAAGCAGCAAGCACGTTCGAGTGTAGCACCCGCCTTCCCCTTCGGCTATGGCGCGCCAGGCGCTTTGCTCTCGGCTGCGGCGGCGGACGGGGGGTTATTGCACGGAATTGCCCGGCCCGTCACCGGCCGCGCTTGCGCGCGACGAAGGCGACGACCTCGTCGACCGGCCGCGTATTCAGGACATGCCTCGATTCGACCCATCCCCGGCGGGCGGTCCCGACACCCATCCACATCTGGCGGTCGAGCGCGTGGGCCCGGTGACAGTCGCTGTCGACGACCAGCGTCACTCCGGCGCGGACCGCCTCGCGCGCCCGCGCCCCGTCGAGGTCGAGATGGGACGGCGCTCCGTCGATCTCGAGCGCCGTGCCGGTCTCGGCGGCGGCCGCGTAGATGGCGTCGTAGTCCATGTCGTAGGGCGGGCGGTGGCCGACGAGCTGATTGCCGGGATGCGTGATGACCGAGACGAGCGGATGCCGGATGGCCGCGAGACACCGCTCGGTGAGCCGCTGGCGCCCGTGGCCGGCGGCGTCGTGCAGCGAGGCCAGCACGATGTCGAGGCGCGCCAGCACCGCGTCGGGGCAGTCGAGTTCACCATCGGGCAGGATGTCGACCTCGAGCCCCTGCAGGATCGTCAGACCGTACGCGTCGTCTCGGAGCGCGTCGATTTCGTCGAGCTGACGCGCCAGGTCGGACGGAGTCACCGTCCGTGAGGCGCCGGCGTGCTCGGAATGATCGGTGATCGCGATGTACTCATAGCCGAGCGCGTGGGCCTCCATCACCATTCGCCGCAGCGAGTCGCGTCCGTCGCTGTAGCTCGTGTGCATATGCAGATCGCCGCGGATGTCCTCGCGCTGGACGAGCCGCGGGATCTGCCGAGTCGCCGCCGCCTCGATCGCGTCGGCGCTGTCGCGGACCTGCGGCGGCAGGTAGGCGAGGCCGGCGTGCGTGTAGACCTCGGTTTCGGAGGCGCTCAGCCGCATCCCGCGGCGCTTCTGCACGGCGGCGACGTGGGAGGGAGGACCGGTCGTCGTGAAGAGGAGCGTTCCGTAGTCGTCGGCCGTGGTGAAACGAATGTCGACTTCGTGCCTCTCGAACAGCACCAGCAGCCGGCGGCTGGCGCGATAAATCACGCCGCTCAGGATCGGCAGCCCCGCGACGGCATCGACGGCGTCCGACGGCTGCGATGTGCACCCGACGACCGTGAGCGTGGTGATCAGCGGCTCGGCCCGCCGCACGGCGCCGGTGGGTTCGAGCCCGCGCACATCGGGGTACGCCGCCGCGATGGCTGCCAGGAGCGGGTCAAGAATGTCGAGGGCGCGGCCCAGCGAAAAGGTGCGGAGCTCTTCGCGAAAGGGGACGGCGATGCGCCGCAGCGACGCCGATGCAGCTGCCGGACGATCCTCGGCGATCGCCATCTCGAGATCGGGCAGCGTGACGATGCCATCGCGGACGAGCGCCTGGGTCTGCGCCTCCTCGATGAGACGCAGTTCCTTGAGACGACGGAGCAGAAACGGCAGGGGGCTCACACGTTCGCGGAACCAACCGGAACGTCTATTGTACTTTGTCCTTCGTGAAGTCGACGACGGTGGTGGTCGGTGCATCGCCAGACTTGATCGTGACGACGACCTTGCGCTCAGGAAACTGCGGGTTCTTGAAGACGATTTCGCGCACGCCGAGGCGGATCGGCACGTTGGCGAGCGGCGTCTGGCCGGCCGACTCGCCGTCGATGTAGACCTCGGCCCACGGAATCGCGTTGATGTTGGCGCGCCCCTTCGGATCGACGGTAATCCGCGTGGTCTCTCCCGGCTCCACGTCGACGCCGTGGGTGCCGGAGTAGTTCAGGTCCTTGTTCTCGAGGTGCAGATCGTGATGGCCTGGGCCGAGCATGATCTGCTCTTCGCTGGTGCCGAGCGACCGGCCGCCTTCGGCGACCTCGACCACGAACGGCGCCACGATCAGCGCGAACCCCGAGAACACCGGCACGTCGAGCGTCGTCGTCTTGCCGGGTTCGATGCGCACCGTTCTCTTGATCGCGCCGCCGCTGCCCTGCAGCGTCACCACGTGGCGTCCCGCCGAGATCTCGTCGATGGTCATCGGCGTGGCACCGACGAACTTGCCGTCGAGCAGGATGCGGGCCCCGACCGGCTCGCTGGAGATCGCGAGATGGGTGTCGGAGCCGCTGCCGGCGTGGGCCGCGGGAGGCGGCGGTTTCTTGATGATTTCGAGGGGCTTCTGGAGCGCGACGAGCGACGGCGCCGGGATGTCGGACGGCATATATCCGCGTGTCAACGCGAACGTGGCGGCGATCAGGACTACGCCGGCCGCGATCAGCTTCCACGGAATGACTTGCGGCTCCTCCGGGATGCTGAACGGGTTGTAGGCATCGGCCGCCGTCATGTCCTCGGTCGGCTCGTGCCGGCTGTCCGCGCGTGAGGCGAAGGCGGACGCCGCGCCCTTCTCGTGCTTCAGGCGAATGCCGGCGGCGGCCAGCGGCGGCGTGAACGCGTTGGGTGTGGGGCCGGATCCGATTTCGATCGCAGGAGGCGGCTCGGCCTCCGGCGTCCACGACTGCGTCTCGGCTGGCGGCTGGTAGATCGGGTAGGCGCGATCGGCCGCCGGCGTCCCGGTCGGTTCGACAGCCGGATTGAACGCAGTGGCGTTGTGGGGCGCTACCAGCCAGGCCCCCTTTGCCTGGTCGGCAGGCGGAAGGGCTGAGGCCAGCGCTGCCTCGGCCTGCGACTTGCGCTCGGCCTCTTCACGGGTTTTGCGCTCGGCCTCTTCGCGGGCTTTGCGCTCGGCCTCTTCGCGGGCTTTGCGTTCGGCTTCCTCGCGGGCTTTGCGTTCGGCTTCCTCGCGGGCTTTGCGTTCGGCTTCCTCGCGGGCTTTGCGCTCGGCCTCTTCGCGGGCTTTGCGCTCGGCCTCTTCGCGGGTTTTGCGCTCGGCCTCTTTGCGAGCCTTGCGCTCGGCCTCTTCGCGGGCCTTGCGCTCGGCCTCTTCACGGGCTTTGAGCTCGGCTGCTTGGCGGGCTTTGCGCTCGGCCTCTTCGCGAGCTTTGAGCTCGGCTGCTTGGCGGGCTTTGAGTTCGGCTGCTTCGCGGGCTTTGAGCTCGGCTGCTTGGCGGGCCTTGAGTTCGGCCTCTTCACGGGCCTTGCGCTCGGCCTCTTCGCGGGCTTTGAGCTCGGCTGCTTGGCGGGCCTTGAGTTCGGCTTCTTCGCGAGCCTTGCGCTCGGCCTCTTCGCGGGCCTTGAGCTCGGCTGCTTGGCGGGCCTTGAGTTCGGCCTCTTCGCGGGCCTTGAGTTCGGCTTCTTCGCGCGCTTTGTGCTCCGCTTCTTCGCGGACCTTGAGCTCGGCGGCTTCCCGGGCTTGGCGCTCGGCCTCTTCGCGGGCTTGGCGCTCCGCTTGTTCGCGGGCTTGGCGTTCGGCTTCTTCGCGGGCCTTGAGTTCGGCTTCTTCGCGAGCTTTGCGCTCGGCTTCGTCGCGAGCGGCGCGGTCGGCACCGCGCCCGCGGCGGTGTTCCGGCTCGTGTGCGGCGTCGGGTTCATTCGCCGCGGGCCGCCCCTTGTCGATGGTCTCGACCTGCTGTACGAATTCGACCAGCGCCGTGCGGCACGTCGCAATCCCGACTTCCTTCCGCAGCAGCTTGCGCAGATCGATGGCCGCCTCGTCGGCGGACGTCAGCGATGTCTTTCGAGCGGGCAGCGGCAGCGCGGCTGAAAAGAACGCGTCGATGCCGTCGGCGAAACCCTTCGACGCCCGGATGCTGGCGATCTCGACGATCTCCTGCTGCAGCGCCGCCAGTCCGTCTGGCCACTCGTCGTCGCGCAGCAGTCGCCCGACAATCAGCGTCGCCGCGGCGAGCGCCACCTGCGTGAGATCCGCGCCCTTGTCGAAGGACGGCGCGCCTGGCCCGTCCGGAAACGCGAGGCGCAGCTCGGTCCACAGCCGGCGCCGCGTCAGCTGCAGCCGCTCGAGGGCTTCCGCGAAAATGGCGTCGAGCAGGACGATTTGCCCAGCCGCCGTGACCATGATTCGCCCAGGCGCGATCGCGCCATGGGTGATGCCGGCGTCGTGGAGGCGGGAGAGCGCCGGCAGCAGTTCGAGCAGCAGGCCGAGGCCGGCGTCGAGGCCCGCGACGATCCCCTGGTCGGCCGCCGCGTCGAGCAGGTCCGACAGCCGGCGTCCCGGACCGTAGCCGGAGACGACCGCCAGTCGGCCATCCGACTCCATTTCGATGCTGCGCGGCCGGGCGAAGCGCTCGTCTTCGAGGCCGGCGACGATCGGCAGCCGCTCCTGCAGCGGCCTGGCAAAGACTCTCAGTTCGGGCCGCAGGCGCAGCCGTTCGCGTACCTCGCCGCTCTCGCGATCGAACACGAGCACACGCCGGCCGAGACCGTCTTCATAGCCGGACGAAGACTCGGACGAGGCGGTGTCGGGCGCGGACATGTGCAACGGAGCCCACCAGGATTGCAACCCGCGCACCATCGTGCGATTTGTGTGTCGGCGCCGATAAGGCTTGCCGGTGTTGCAGTTACGGCGGGGATGTCTTGTGGCTGAACACTATCCGATCACAATTCTGGCGGCAACTGTTCAGAAGCTGTAACTGCAGTACAGTCACCAGCCATGGCGGATCTGACGGAAATCGACGCCTTGCGAGCCTCCCTGCGCGGCGCCCACACCGCCGCGGCGGCGTTGGGCGAGGTGGCCGCACGGATCGACGCGCCGGCGTCGCACGCAGATGTCGCCGACGCGGATCTCGATGACCTGCAGCGGCTGTCGCTGGCCAACGCGGTCGCCGCTCAGGCGCTCCGCGGCCTCGTGGAGGGGATGCTCAAGCGACGCGGGAAGACGGCCGCCGCGTCAGTCGACTTGGGGAACGCCGGCGTCGAGGAGTAGCGCTGAGGGCCGAGGGGCGAGGGCGAGACGCGGGGTGTGGGGTGCGAGGCGCGCCCGCCTCACTTGGGCGATTGCGTGCGGGCGGTCGACGGCGGCACGTGTCCCTTCAAGCGCATGTAGACGACGATATTCCCGTAGTGCTCGTTGTCGTGCGTGGTGTTGAAGATGAGAATCGCGCCGCGGACGGTTCGGGCCGGACCCATTCCCACGCCTGCCTGCATCTGGACCGGATCGTTGAAGTTTGCGTCCGTCGTTTCCTCGTAGGCGCGGTCGCAGTACGCCAGCGCGTCGTCCAAGGCTTTCACCAACGTCGCTTTGTCGGTCCCCTGCTCGAAGCTGATCGTGTTGGGCGAAGACGCTCCTCGTGCCTGCGCGCAGAAGAACCACTCGGCGTTGATGACGTGGCCGATGACCTGCGCGAACGTGCGCACGTCGGGCGTCGGCCGGAACGAATACTCGTTGGCCGGCATGCTCGCGGCGGCCTCCGCGAGATCACGGCGGATCGTCGCGTGCATTTTCTGAGCGACGCTCGCCAGCGAGGGACTGAGCGCGTCCGCGTATCCGGCCCCAGTGGTCTGCGCGGACACCATCGCCGGGACGGTCACGAGAAGTACGGACAGGAGTCGAAGGATTCTCGACATGGTGAGCGGCTCCATCGTGTGAACGATCGATCGTTGCCTCGCGCTCAGCGCCGCCGCCGGCCGGCCAATGGGAGTGCCTTGCCGACGAGGAAGAGCACGGCGTACGAGATGACGTAGCAGATGCTAAGTGCGGCGCCGAGCATCGCGACAAGGCCGATGAAGCCGACGACTAACTGCATGCGGCAAGCGACTGTACCGATGCGCGTCGCTGGATCGCGAGCGCGAGCAGTGCGATGACAATCGTCGGGCTCCACGCGAGCAACGCAGGCGGAGCAGTCGTTTGCCTCAATAACACCTGCGCGACACTATCAAGAGGGAAGAGGATGAAGAGATAGCCGGCGAGCCCCGTACATGCAGCGACCCACGGCCATCGGCGGCCGACGCGCGTCGTGGTCAACGCGAGCGCGAGCAGTCCGAGCGGCAGCGGCGCGCAGCTCAGGGCGAGGCGCTGGTGCAGGGTATATTCGACGCCGCGCCGGATTGTCTCGCCGCCGTGAAACGTCTTCAGCGTGGCGAGCTCCCGACGAAGTCCGGCAAACGCCGTCTCGTTCGGGCCCGGCGGCAGCGGCCGGCCGCTCACAAGTACCCGGAACGCCTGGTTGGTGCGCGGTACGACGCGGTCGATGACGAAACCGGTCAGCGCTGCGAATAGGAAGACGAGTGCTATCGCGCGGCGCCGAATGCGTCGGGTCACCGTCAGTCCTCGGAGAGCGACGGGGAAGGCCAGCAGGATCGCCGCTGGCAGCGTCAGCGCCATCGCCTGGGGCACGAGCAACAAAAACATCGCGGGCGTGTGCGCGGTCTTCAGCCGCAGCCCCCAGAGCGGGCCAAGCAATCCGCTACGCAGCGCTCCGAGCAATGGGACCAGCACGAACGGGAGTGCAGTGACGAGCGCTCCGCCCAGCGAAATCGCCGCCGCCCGCGGGATCGCCCCGTCGTCGTCGGCACAGACGCGGACGAGGGCAGCGGGTATGGAGACGATCGTGTGCACAGTGAGCGCGCGCGCCAGCACGAGATAGCCGCGCCACGCGGGGCCGCCTTCAAACCGCATGTCCGCCAGTACAGGATCGACGATGCGCGCCATCGTCTCGTCAGGGCAGATGCGGGCCAGGAACCGGCGGACGGGATGGTCGCCCGTCATCGCGCATGCTCCGGCGACAGGTGCTGCAGCATCACCGTCCACGCCTTCAGCACGCGGAGGCCGTACGGCGTCGCCGCGTAGAGACGGCGGGGCAGGCCGCCGGCGCCGACGGGCGCCTCCTCGGCGCGCGAAGTGACGAAGCCCTTGTCTTCCATGCGCCCAAGCGTGACGTAGACCGTGCCCCGCTTGAGGCGTCCTTTCGAGGTGGCGACGAGTTGCAGGCCGTATAACTCCTCGCCGTGAGCGAGTCGATCGAGAATCTCTGATTCCTTCGCCGAGAGCTGGGGCGCGCGGGCGCGCGGGCTTGGCACGCAGCAGTCTTACGCATAGTAAGACTGCTGTCAAGAACTTGGCGCAGAAGTGTCGTCAACAATCCGGATGTGGTGCGCAGGCAGTGGGGCCATGACGCAGTGGAAATGCGCGCCGACTACGCATAAGCGATCGATTCGGAACTGAGCGGAAGCCGGATGCCCGGCGTCGAACGTTCACGCCGCCGGCGCGGCACACTCCCGCCACAAACGACAACGGCCTCCGAGGTGGAGGCCGCTGAAATCGCGAAATTGCTTTCGGAAACGGTTGGTGGACGCGGAGAGGATCGAACTCTCGGCCTCTGCATTGCGAACGCAGCGCTCTCCCAGCTGAGCTACGCGCCCCCACTCACGATCCGCGCAGTGATGCGAACGCGTAAGTCTACCATTGCCTGCATTTGAGAGCAACGAAGCCCCACGCAATCTTCCTCCCGGCGCTAGACGTCACACAGCGCGACCGCTTCCCGCAGCGACGTCAACGGATCCCGCGTCGGGACGAATTCGTGCGCCATGTAGCCCGGGAACCCGACGTCGACCAGCGCCTGCGCGATGGCGCGCCAGTTCACTTCCTGGGTGCCGTCGATCTCGTGCCGTCCGGGCACGCCGCCGGTGTGGACGTGCGCGATCCAGTCCTTGGTGTCGCGGATCGTCCTGATCAGATCGCCCTCCATGATCTGCATGTGATACGCGTCGTAGAGCAGCTTGACGCGCGGCGAGTTGACCGCCTTGACGATCTCGAGGCCGAACGCGGTGTGATCGCCCTGATAGTCCTTGTGATCGACCTTGCTGTTGAGCAGCTCCACGCAGATCGTCACCCCGTTGTCCTCGCCGAGCTTCTTCACCTTGTTCAAGCCGTCGATGCAGTTGGCCTTGGCCTCCGGGTCGCCGAGCCCCATGCGGTTGCCGAAAAAGGTGATGACGTTGGGAATCCGCATCTTCGCCGCCTTCGGGATCTTCTCGGTGAAGCCCTTGACGATGGCGTCGTGGTTGCGGGTGTAGTTGAGGCCGTCCTTGATCGATCCGCCGCCCGCATAGGCCATCGAGCAGACGAGGCCATGGTCGGCGACCACCTGCCACTCCGGCTCCTCGAGCAGGTCGATCGCCGTCAGTCCCATCGCCTTCACGGCGTCGCAGAACTCCGGCATCGGAATCTTGCCGTAGCACCAGCGCGACACCGACTGTTTCAAGCGGCCGCTCTTGACGACGCGTCCGTCGGGCGGCGTGGTGCCCTGCGCAAACGAGTGTGCCGTGAATGCCGTCAGTCCCAGCGTGGCGCCGAGCGCCTCGCGCCTGGTCAAGGTAGCCATGAATCCTCCTTCAACATCGCGGCAAGTATAATCGGCGCGCATGTTTTCTTTCCCGAGGCGAGTGCTGACCCCGGTTGCGGCGGGCATGTGGGTGGTGGCGCTGACGGCGTCGGCCGGCGCGCAGCGTGGAGCGGCTCCTCAGCGGCCCGCCGCGGCGGGGCAGGTAGCCCGTCCCCCGGCGACCGGCGGCGGGTCGGACGCGCGGGAGGCGACCGCGCGCCGCCTGTGCACGCAGTGTCACCCCTTCGAGAACGTCGTCGCCATCCGCCGTACCCGCGCGCAGTGGGAAGCGACGATCGAGAACATGGTCGGCCGCGGCGCCCGCGGCACACCGGACGACTTCGCGGCCGTCGTCGACTTCCTGTCGGAGAAGTACGGGCTGACGGCTCCCAGTACCGGTGGCTGGTCGCCGGGCGCCGACGACAAGCCGATCGTCGATGCGAAGGCCGTCGAGAGCGCCGAGCCGCTGTGGACGGAAGACTGCGCGGTCTGTCACGGTAAGGATGCGCGCGGGACGCCGAAAGGACCGAACCTGGTGCGCTCGCTGCTCGTGCTGAGCGATCGCTACGGCAGCCAGATCGGCCCCTACCTGCGGTCGCAACATCCGAAGCTGCCGTCGGGGAAGATTCTCGAGCCGACCGACACGCAGGTGCTGCTCTTCGCGCATCTCCTGCGCTCGCGCCTGAACGATACCCTGCGCGGCGCGCCGATGTTCAAGCCGGGGAACATCCTCGTCGGCGACGCGAAGGCGGGCGCCACGTATTTCAGCGGCGAGGGCGGCTGCGCGCACTGCCACTCGGCGACTGGCGACCTTGCCGGCATCGGCGGCCGTTTCACGGAGCCGGTCAATCTGCAGCAGCGTTTCCTGTTCCCCGCGGGGGTCGTGAGCGCGCGCCGCGCCGCCGGCAGCCGGCCCGCACCGGTCGTGCGCGTCACGGTGACGCCGCCGTCTGGCCAGGCAGTGACCGGTGAGCTCGTCCAGATGGACGACTTCAACGTCACGCTCCGCGCCGAAGACGGGCAGCCCCGCACCTTCCGCCGCGCGCCCGGCGTCGAGGTCGTCAAGGACGATCCATTTGCGGCGCACGTTGCGCTGCTCGAGCACATCACCGACACCCAGATCCACGACGTCGTCGCGTATCTCTGGACACTGAAATGAAGCGATTCATGCTCCTCGCCGTCCTGCTGTCCTCGGCGGCGCTCGCCGCGCAGCAGCCGATGCCGACCGACGCGTGGCCCAGCTACAACGGCGACTACACCGGCCGCCGCTTCAGCACGCTGACCAAGGTCACCGACAAGAACGTGCAGCACCTGAGCCTGGCGTGGACCTACCGCCTGAGCGCACCTGGCGCCGGCCCGATCAAGGGCACGCCGCTGATGATCAACGGCGTCATCTATCTCACCGCGCCGGACCACGTCTGGGCGATCGACGCGCGTAGCAGCCGCGAGATCTGGCACTGGGAGAACAAGTCGCTCGGCGGCATTCCGATCGGCAATCGCGGCGCCGCCGTCAAGGGCGACTACCTCTACGTCGAGACGCGCGACTGCAACCTCGTGTCGCTGACGATCAAGGACGGCAAGGAGCGCTGGCGCAAGAATCTCTGCAACCTCGATCAGTACTATTACGCCTCGGTCGCGCCGATCATCGTCGGCACCCACGTGATCGCCGGCGTCAGCGGCGACGATCTCGACGTGCCGGGCTATCTCGAATCGCACGACGCCGAGACGGGCGAGCGCGAATGGCGCTGGTACGTCGTGCCGCAGAAGGCCGGCGACGCCGGGATCGAGTCGTGGCCGAACCTCGAGGCGGCGCAGCATGGCGGCGGCATGACCTGGCAGCCAGTCACCTACGATCAAGAACTGAACCTGATCTATGTCACCACCGGCAACCCGCAGCCGGTCGTCGCGTTCAAGAACCGGATGGGCGACAACCTGTTCACCGCCAGCATCGTGGCGCTGAATCCGGATGACGGGACGATGAAGTGGTACTTCCAGTCGTCGCCGCACGACACGCACGACTGGGACGCGACGCAGACGCCGGTCCTCTTCGACGGCGAGTTCGACGGGCAGCCGCGCAAGCTGCTGGCGCAGGCGTCGCGCAACGGCAAGTTCTACGTCCTCGATCGCGCCACCGGCAAGGCGCTCGTCTCGTCGGAGTTCGTGCACACCAACTGGTCCACCGGTTTCAACGAGAGGGGACAGCCGATCCCGAACCCCGACAAGAACCCGCAGATCGCCGGCGCGCTGGTGACGCCGAACCAGGGGGGCGCCGCGAATTGGCCGCCGCCGTCGTTCAATCCGCAGACGGGGCTGTTCTACGTCAGCGCGGCGCAGGCCTACAGCGTCTGGTACATCTACGATCCGGGCGACAACCCGCAGGGATGGGGCGGCACCGACCGCGGCGGGTGGTCCCAGTACAAGGTGCAGGCCGTCGACTACAAGACCGGCAAGGTGCGCTGGAGCCATGCGTGGGAAGGGGGCGGCATGTCGGGCATCCTGACCACGGCGGGCAACCTGCTCTTCACGGGCGACGGATCGAGCGGCAATTTCGTCGCGCTGAACGCGGCGACCGGCGATCCGCTGTGGCACGCGAGCCTCCGCGCGCCGGTCAGCAACGGAGCGATCACCTACGAGATGGACGGGCTGCAGTACGTGGTGGTGGGCGCCGGCGACACGCTGTGGGCGTTCGTGATGAACGACTGACGCGCAGACGCGTCAACTGCGGAGCGAATCGTTACCGCTCGAGCACATCGAGGTACTTGAGCGCGCCGCCGGTGTTGAAGAGCACCACGGTGTCGGAGGAGGCGACGAGGCCGCGGGCCAGCAAGTGCTTGAGCGCTGAGAGCGCCGCGCCGCCCTCGGGTGCCGCGCTGATCCCCTCCATCGCGCCCAGCTCTTTCATGTCGCGCACCATCTCGGCGTCGGAGACGGCGAGCGCGGTGCCACCGCTCTCGCGCACCGCGCGCAGGACGAGGAAGTCGCCGATCGCCTTCGGCACGCGCAGGCCGTCGGCCACCGTGCGCGCGTTGGGGTAGAGCTCCGAGCGTTCCCTGCCTTCGTCGAAGGCCTTGACGATCGGCGCGCAGTGCTCGGCCTGCACCGAGACCATTTTCGGCCGGCGTCCCGGCTGCTTCCAGCCGATCGCTTCCATTTCCTCGAACGCCTTCCACATCCCGACCATGCCGGTGCCGCCGCCGGTCGGATAGACGATCCAGTCGGGGAACTGCCAGTCGAGCTGTTCCCCCAGCTCGTAGGCCATCGTCTTTTTTCCTTCGATGCGGTAAGGCTCTTTCAGCGTCGAGACGTCGTACCAGCCGAGCGGCTTGCCTTGCTCGGCGGCGACGCGGCCGGCGTCGGTGATCAGGCCGTCGACGAGCGTGACGTCGGCGCCGTAGAGCTCGCACTCGCGGATGAAGGGGACCTTGACGTCCTTCGGCATGAAGACCCGGGCTGGAATGCCCGCCGCCGCCGCATAGGCGGCCATCGCGTTCGCGGCGTTGCCAGCCGACGGCACGGACAGCGTCCTGGCGCCGAGGTACTTCGCCCTGGTCACCGCGGCCGACAGTCCGCGCGCCTTGAACGAGTTGGTCGGATTGAGCGATTCGTCCTTGACGAAGAGGCGGGGGAGTCCGAGCGCCGCGCCGAGTCTCGCCGAGTGAATGAGCGGCGTCCAGCCTTCGCCAAGCGATACCGGCTGCTCGCCGTCGAAGAGCGGCATCATCTCGCGATAGCGCCACATCGACGCCTCGCGGCCGGCGAGCGAGTCCCGCCTCCAGGCGCGCGCGGCGGCCAGGTCGTAGCGGGCGAGCAGCGGCATGCCGCATGTGGGGCAGAGGTGTTGTTCCACCCGCCCGTCGTAGCGCTCAGCGCTGCAGGGGACGCTGCATTGGAGGTCGGTGAAGAAGCTCATTGGCGGAGGCCGACGGGCGATGGCGCCGATCGGCTACTTTCCGAGCAGCTCCGCGTCCTTCTTCTTCTGGATGTCGTCGATCAGGGCAACGTGCTGGTCGGTGATCTTCTGGACCTCGTCGAGGCTCTTGCGCTCGTCGTCTTCGGAGATCGTGTGGTCCTTGAGGAGCTTCTTCAGCTTGTCGTTCGCGTCGCGGCGCACCTGGCGGACGCCGTTGCGCCCGTCCTCGGCGAATTTGTGCACCAGTTTCGACATCTCCTTGCGGCGCTCCTCGGTGAGCGCCGGCAGCGGGATGCGGACGACCTTGCCGTCGTTGGCGGGGTTGAGGCCGAGGTTGGCGCCTCGGATCGCCTTTTCGATCGCGCCGAGCAGCGACGGATCGAACGGCTGCGCGACGATCAACGTTGGCTCCGGCACCGACAGCGATGCGACCTGGTTCAGCGGCAAGGCCGAGCCGTACGCGTCGACGTGCACGGCGTCGAGGATGTTGACCGAGGCGCGGCCCGTGCGCACGCCGCCAAGCTCGCGGCGCACGTGGTCGAGCTGACCGTCCATGCGCGTCTTGACTTCGCCAAACAGCCCCTTCAGATCACTGACGTCCATATGTCCTCATTCAGCGGTGACGGTGGTGCCGACGGTCTCGCCCGTGATCACGCGGCGGATGTTGCCCGCCGTGCGCAGGTTGAACACCACGATCGGCAGCTTGTTGTCCATGCACAGGGAAATGGCGGTCGCGTCCATGACCTTCAAGCCGCGTCCGAGGACCTGGATGTACGAGATGCGCTCGTACTTGGTCGCCGTCGGATCGAGCATCGGATCGGCGGTATAGATGCCGTCGACCTTGGTGCCCTTGAGGATCACGTCGGCCTTGATCTCCATCGCACGCAAGGCCGCCGCGGTGTCGGTCGTGAAATAGGGATTGCCGGTACCGGCGGCGAAAACGACGACGCGGCCTTTTTCGAGGTGGCGGACGGCGCGGCGGCGGATGAAGGGTTCGGCGACCGCGCGCATCTCGATGGCGCTCAGCACGCGGGTGGTGACGCCGTTCTTCTCGAGAGAATCCTGCAGGGCCAGGCCGTTGATCACGGTGGCCAGCATGCCCATGTAGTCGGCGGTCGCCCGGTCCATTCCCTTGGCGCTCGCCGCCAGGCCCCGGAACAGATTGCCGCCGCCGATGACCACGCCGACCTGGACGCCGAGCCCCTGGATCTCGGCGATGTCCTTGGCGATCTGGGTCGTCACGGCGGGGTCAATGCCGAACTGGTGTTCCCCCATCAGGGCTTCACCGGAGAGCTTCAGCAGGACCCGCTCGTAACGCGCTGTCATATCCCGCAATTATATCGGGTGATCGGGTAATCGGGTGATCACCCGATCACCCGATGTTTCAGGCCGTTTGTTCGCCCACCTTCATGCGGACGAAGCGCGCGACCGTGATGTTCTCGCCCAGGATGCGGATGGCGTCCTGCACGAGCTGCCCGATCGTGACATTGGGGTCGCGCACCGAAGCCTGATCCAGCAGGCAGAACTGCTGGTAGTAGCTGTTGAGTTTGCCCTCGACGATCTTGTCGATCACCTGCGCCGGCTTGTCCTTCACCTGGTCGCGGTAGATGTCCTTCTCGCGAGCGATCACGTCGGCGGGCACTTCCTCGCGGCGGACGTAGGTCGGGCTGGCGGCGGCGACGTGCATCGCGATCTCCCTGGTCAGCTCCTGGAACTTGTCGGTGCGCGCCACGAAATCGGACTCGCAGTTGATCTCGACGAGCACGCCGATCTTGCCGCCCATGTGGATGTAGTGGCCGATCAGCCCCTCGGAGGTGGCGCGGCCGGCCTTCTTCGCCGCCGTCGCCAGGCCTCGCTTGCGGAGCAGCGTCATCGCGCCCTCGAAGTCGCCGTTGGCCTCGGTCAGCGCCGACTTGCACTCCATCATCCCCGCGCCGGTCGCGTCGCGGAGCTTCTTCACCTGGTCTGCGGTAATTGCCATAGTCGCCATTCTCTTATCACTCCACTGGGTTGCTGCTGCGGCGGCGCTGTACATACAAACGCCGGCCAGGGATTCGGCCGGCGTTCATCGAACGGCTGCTGCCGTTCCTAGACCGATGCCGGTGTCGTGGCTGCTTCGGCGCGCGGCGCCGGGCGGTTCGGACGCGAACGGCGGCCGCGATCGTCGCCGTCGCCGGCGTCGTCGCCGCGATTCGCGTCGGCGATGCCGCGGCCGGCGATGGCCGCGTCGGCGACCTTGCTGGCGAAGAGGCGGATGGCGCGCAGCGCGTCGTCGTTGCCGGGGATGACGTAGTCGACTTCGTCCGGATCACAGTTGGTGTCGACCACGCCGATCACCGGAATCTTGAGCTTGCGCGCCTCGTCGACCGCGATCTTCTCCTTGCGGGTGTCGACCACGAAGATGGCGTCGGGCAGGCGGCTCATCGTGCGGATGCCTTCCAGGTTCTTCTGGAGCTTCTTCTTTTCCTTCTCGAACTGGGCGATTTCCTTCTTGGTCGCGGTTTCGTAGCGGCCGTCGGTTTCCATCGCCTCGAGATCGCGGAGCCGGGCCAGACTGCGCTGAATGGTGGTGAAGTTGGTGAGCAGGCCACCGAGCCAGCGCTGGTTCACGAAGTACATGCCGGAGCGCTGGGCTTCTTCCGCGATCGCATCCTGGGCCTGCCGCTTGGTGCCGACGAACAGAATCGTGCGCCCCTCGGCGGCCAGGTCGTGGATGAACCGTTCGGCGTCCTTGAACAGCTTGGCCGTCTTGGCGAGGTCGATGATGTAGATCCCGTTGCGCTCGCCGAAGATGTACTGCTTCATCTTCGGGTTCCAGCGCTTCGTCTGATGTCCGAAGTGGACGCCGGCCTCGAGTAGATCCTTCAGCGCGATCCCGTTCAAAGTCCCTCCATCATTCACTGCCACTGAGCCCATGACTAGCGCTTGCTGAACTGGAAGCGCTTGCGCGCGCCCTTCTGTCCGTACTTCTTGCGCTCCTTGATGCGCGCGTCGCGCGTCAGGAAGCCTTCCTTCTTCAACTGCGGCCGCAGCTCGAGGTTGTATTCGACGAGCGCGCGGGCGATGCCGAGCCGCAGCGCGCCAGCCTGGCCGGACAGGCCGCCGCCGGCGATCGTGGCCAGGATGTCGAACTTGTCGGTCGTTTCGGTGATGGCCAGCGGTCGTCTGATCTGGGTGCGGAGCGCTTCGGTGGGGAAGGCCTGATCGAGGGGCCTCCGGTTGATCGTGACGACGCCGCTACCGGGTCTGAGGAATACTCGGGCCGTCGATGTCTTGCGCCGGCCGGTGCCGTAATACTGGATTGCTGCTGCCACGACTTATACGACCTCGCTCCTGCTGGTAAGCTTCTTTTCCTTCGGCTGCTGCGGCGCGTGCGGGTGCGTGCCGCCGGCGTAGACCTTCAGCTTGCGCCACATGGCCTCGCCCATCCGTGTCTTCGGCAGCATGCCGCGCACCGCTTCCTCGACAATCCGCGCCGGCTGCTTGACGCGTACGTCCTTGGCGCGCTCTTCACGCACGCCCCCCTCGTAGCCCGAGTGGTAGCGATAGAGCTTCTGTTCTTCCTTGCGGCCGGTCAACCGCACCTTCGCAGCGTTCACGATCACCACGTGATCGCCGGTGTCGATGTGCGGGGTATAGATCGCCTTGTGCTTGCCCTGCAGCAGCCGGGCCGCCTCGGTCGCCACGCGGCCGAGCACCTGGCCCTCCGCGTCGATGACATGCCACTGCCGCTCCACGTGGACCCCGTTGGGGCCGGCCGTGGGTACAAACGAACGCATGGAATCCCTCTCTCTACCTTTCAAAGGACGGCAAACCAAGAGGATACCGCCAATTAGGCATGTTGTCAAGATTACACAATTGTGACCGACCCGACAAAGACGTAACCGTGCCACGGCCGCCACGCCGCCGTCGATACCAGATCTGCGTGAATCTACCGGAATTGAACGTGGACCGGCAGTGGCACCTCGCTTGCCCTCCCCTATCTCGCAACCTCGACCAGCCGATAAACCACGCGATGGACTCTGGGGTGAACTGTGTTTCGTAGAGCGAAGGCGCTTGTCGGGCTCGACATCGGATCGGCGGCCGTCAAGGCCGTCGAACTGAAGGCGGTCGGCAAGTCGTACCGCGTCACCGGCTTCGGCACCGAGCCGCTGCCGCCCGACAGCATTGTCGACGGAGCCATCATTGACGCGACCGCCGTCGCCGACTCGATCCGCCGGCTGTTCGACGGGCGCGGGATCAAGACCCGCGACGTTGCCGCCTCGCTCTCCGGCAACGCCGTCATCGTCAAGAAGATCTCGCTGCCGGTCATGTCGGAAGCGGAGCTCTCGGAATCGATTTACTGGGAGGCGGAGCAGTACATCCCGTTCGACATCCAGGACGTCAACCTCGACTACCAGATTCTCGACAAGGGCGACGCCGCCGCCGGCAAGGGCACGATGGATGTGCTGCTGGTGGCCGCCAAGAAGGAGAAGATCGCCGACTACACCGGCGTCATCGCGCAGGCGGGGCGCAGCGCGGTGGTCGTCGACGTCGACGCCTTCGCCCTGCAGAACGCCTACGAGGTCAACTACGGGATCGAGGGGAACGCGGTCATCGTGCTCCTCAACGCCGGCGCCAGCGCCACCAACATCAACATCCTGCACGGCGACCAGTCGGTCTTCACCCGCGACATCTCGATCGGCGGCAACGCCTACACCGAGGCGCTGCAGCGCGAACTGAGCCTGCCGTTCGACACCGCCGACGCGCTCAAGCGCGGCCAGCCGGCCGACGGCGTCAGCTACGACGATGCCCGGCCCGTGCTGCGCGCCGTGACCGAGAACGTCATGCTGGAAATCCAGAAGACCTTCGATTTTTTCAAGGCGACCGCGGCGTCGGAAAAGATCGACCGCATCGTGCTGAGCGGCGGCGCGTCGCGCGCCGAGAGCTTCACCGAGATGCTCACCGAGCGGTTCGAGGCGCCGGTCGAAACGTTCGATCCGTTCAGGAAGGTGGCGTTCGACGCCAAGAAGTTCAAGATCGATCCGTCGGAGATCGCGCCGACGGTGGCGGTCGCGGTGGGGCTGGCGCTCCGCCGGGTGGGTGACCGATGATCCGCATCAACCTGCTGGCCAGCGAGCGCGGCGCCCCGGCGAAGAAGAAGGTCGCGGCCGGCGGCAGCATCGTCACCGCGGCGCAGCGCGTGACGATCGGCGCGGCGCTGATCCTGCTCTCGACGGTCGTCGGCGTCGGCTGGTGGTTCTGGGCGCTGCGCCAGGAGAACCTGCGGCTCGACACCGACATCGCCCGCGCCGAGGTGGAAGCCAACCAGCTCCGCACCGTCCTCTCGTCGGTGCAGAAGTTCGAGACGCGCAAGGCGCAGCTGCAGCAGCGCGTCACGCTCATCGAGCAGCTCCGCCACGGCCAGCAGGGACCGGTGCACCTCCTCGACGAGGTCAGCAAGGCGCTGCCCGATCGGCTCTGGCTGATCGCGATGCAGCAGCACGGCGCCGAGTTCTCGATCGCCGGCCAGACGACGTCGCTGACCGCGCTCTCGGATTTCGTCGCCAATCTCGAAGCCAGCCGATGGTTCAAGCGCCCGGTCGAGATCGTGGACAGCACCGTGGAGCCGACGCCGGGCGGCGATCTGGTGCGCTTCACGGTGCGGGCGACGTCGGACAACCCGGACGCACCGCCGGCGCCGGCGCCGGTCGCGCGCGGAGCCGCGCCGGCGAAATGAGTTGGCCGTTGTCGGAAGTGAACAGGGAACGCTTCTAGATGGATATCTCGCTCAGCAAGCTGCCGTGGTACGCCCAGATCGGGGCCTTCGTCGTGATGGCCGTGCTGTCGGTCTACGGCTTCTACACCTACTACGTGACCGAGGTCAGCGCCGAAATCGCGATGAAGCACAGCCGCCTCACCAATCTGCGCGCCGACATCAACAAGGGCGTCGCGACGGCGCGCCGGCTCGGCGAATTCCAGAGCCAGGTGACCGATCTCGAGCGGCGCCTCGATGCCCTGAAGAACGTGCTGCCCGAGCAGAAGGACGTCGCCGACACGCTGCGCCGCATCCAGGCGCTGGCGACGCAGTCGAACCTGACCCTGCTGCGCTTCACCCCCGCGCCGACGAAGCAGCAGCCGCTCTACCTCGAGGTGCCGTACCAGCTGATCGCCGACGGCTCGTTCCACAACCTCGCGCTCTTCTTCGATCGGGTCGCCAAGTTCCAGCGCATCATCAACGTCGGCGACATCTCGATCTCCGCCAAGCCCGTGCAGGCGAGCAACTCCACGATCACCGCGACACTCACCGCCACCACGTTCGTCCTCCAGGAGAGCGCCGGCCGTGGCGGCCGCGGCGGCCCGCCGCCGGCGAGGTGATGGCGATGAGACTGACGATGAATCGCGCCAACAGAATGGGAATCTGGCAGGGGAGCCTCGGTGTTGTCGCGGCAGCGCTCGCGGCGTTCGCGTGGTCGTCCGTCGTGGCGGCGCAGATCCCCAATGCCGCGGCCGCCATCAACGCCGCGAAGGACGCGAGAGCCAAGACTGAAGCGGCCCAGCAGAAGAACGCGGAAGCGCTGACCCCGTCAGGGCAGAAGCCTGCGGAACAGGTCCCGCCGGCACCGCCGGCCGCCCCGGCCCCGCCAGTTAGGTCAGGCGCGCAACCGGGCTCCGCCTCCGGCTACACCTACGATCCGGCGGGACGCCGCGATCCGTTCGTGTCGCTGCTCGGCCGTGGCAACGACGGGGTAGCGACTGGCGCGCGGCCGCAGGGCCTGCCGGGGCTCATGATCAACGAGCTGACATTGAAGGGCGTGATGAAGACGCCGAAAGGGGAGTTCGTGGCGCTGCTGCAGGCACCCGACAGCAAGTCCTACATCGGGCACGCCGGCGAGAAGGTGCTCGACGGCGCGATCAAGGCCGTCACCGCCGTCGAGGTGGTGTTCACCCAGGACGTCAACGATCCGCTGTCGCTGGTGAAGCAGCGCGAAGTGCGGAAAGCCATCCGGGCGGAGGCACGGTGAAGGGCGCGGAGACAAAGATGACACTGATCAAGAAGCTCGCCGCTGCGACGCTGGCGGCGGCGCTGTGCGGAGGCCTGACGGCCGCGGCGGCATCGCCCGGCGTCCGCCTCCTCGGTGTGTCGTCGCAGGGGACCGGCCGCACGGCCGCGGTGCTGATCGAGGCGACCGAACCGGTCGCGTACGCGGTGAGCCGCCCCGATCCGATGACGGTGCTCGTCGATCTGCGAAACGTGCGCGTCGCCGACGCGGCCGCCCAGGTCGCCCGCATCGGACCGCTGGCCGGGGTCACCCTCGAGCAGGCAACCGCTGTCGACGGACAGGACCTCGCCCGCGTGCGCGTCGCGCTGGCCTCGCCGGCCGCCTATACGGTGCGGAGCGCGCGTAACGTGATCCGCCTGGACCTCGAGCCCGAGGCGCCGCACGCCGCCGCCGCGCGTGAAGGCGGAACGCCGACGGACGTCCGCCACGCCGCTGGTTCCGACGATACGACCGTCGCGACCGCCACGACGATTCAGAAGGTCCATGCCAGCCATACCCGCACGTCGACCACCGTCACGCTCTCCGGCAACGGGCGTCTCGTGCCGTCGTCGCTGACCGAGTCGGACGAGGCGCCGCGCCGGCTGGTCCTCGATTTCCCGAACGTGTCCCCCGGCTCGATCAGCAAGACGAGCGTCGACGGCGCTTTCGTCAAGCAGGTGCGGGTCGCGCTGAACAGCCGGGATCCGCTGCTGACGCGGGTCGTCATGGAGATTTCGCCGACCGCCACGTATCACGTCGAGCGCACGGGCGCCGACGGGCGCGATCTCGCGGTCGTGTTCGAAGGCCCGAAGGCCGGCGGAGCGATCATGGTCGCGCCGCCGGTCGGATCGAGCGCGGCGGAGAGAACGGAAAAGAACGACGGCGACGTGCTGACGATGGCGCAGGCGATGGCGAACGCGGCGCCGCTCGTGCCACAGGATCCGGTGGACGCACTGGTGGCGGCCCCGGCGGATTCCGGCAAACGAATCGACGGCGCCGTCCCGGTCGTCCCGGCGGCGCGTCCGCAGCCGCGATCACCTGCGGCGGTGGCGGCGCCGGCATCGTCGTCTCCCGGTCGTCAGCTCCCGCCGCCCGTGACCACGACGCAGGCGCCGCAGACGCAGGCCCCGCAGACCCCGGCGCCGGGGGCGCAGCCGACCCTGACCCAGGAGGTGCCCGGCACCGCGCCGAAGCAGTACACCGGTCCGCCGGTCAGTTTCGACTTCGAGGATTCCGACCTGCGCGTCGTGCTGCGGCTCTTCTCGCAGATCAGCGGCCTCAACATGATCATCGACCCGGCGGTGCAGGGGCGTGTCAACGTCGTGCTCACCGACGTGCCGTGGGACCAGGCGCTCGAGCAGATCCTCCGCTCCAACAAGTTGAGCTACACCGTCGACGGCAACATCATGCGGATCGCGCCGATCGCGGTGCTCAGCGCAGAGAAGAAGGAGCAGGCGGATTACCAGGCCCAGCAGGCGCTCGCCGGCGAGCTGCAGGTTCGCACCTTCAACCTGAGCTACGCCAAGGCGAACGATCTCGGCCCGGTGATCCTGAAATCGGCGATGTCGGCGCGCGGCCAGATCCAGACCGACACCCGGACGAACACGCTCATCCTGATGGATCTGCCCGATCACCTGCAGACCGCGCAGTCGCTCATCGGCACGCTCGACAAACCGCAGCCGCAGGTCGAAGTGGAAGCGCGCATCGTGCAGACCTCGCGTGACTTCGCGCGCGCGCTCGGCATCCAGTGGGGCTTCAACGGCCGCGCCAACGCGCAGATCGGCAACACGACCGGGCTGGCTTTCCCGAACAACGGATCGGTCGGCGGCCGCGTCGGCGGGACCCAGGGGCCGACCGATCCGCGTCCGTCGACGACGCCGACCTCAGACACGGCGACGGCGGTCAACCTGCCGGCGGCGGCGCCGACCTCCGCGATCGGGCTGGCTCTCGGATCGATCAACGGCGCGTTCAACCTCGACGTGGCCCTGACCGCGCTCGAGAACACCGGCAAGGGGCGCATCCTCTCGACGCCGCGGCTGACGACACAGAACAACCAGCAGGCCGAGGTCGCGCAGGGCGTCCAGATCCCGATTCAGACCGTCGCCAACAACACTGTGGCGGTCAGCTTCCGCGACGCGACGCTGAAGCTGAGCGTGACGCCGCAGATCACCGCCGCCAATACCGTGATCATGAACGTCGCGCTGACCAACGAGACCCCCGACTTCAGCCGGCAGGTCAACGGCATTCCGCCGATCGACACACAGCGTGCGACGACGACCGTACAGGTGAACGACGGCGCCACGACCGTGATCGGCGGCATCTTCGTCAGCACCGAGACGGACTCGAACGACCGCACGCCGTACCTCTATCGCGTTCCGATCCTGAAATGGCTGTTCCAGCGCAACTCGGTCACCGATTCGAGCCGCGAGCTGTTGATCTTCATCACGCCGCGCATCCTCCGAGGGTAGTTGCATGTCGAATCTCGAACACACGAAGGCCGCGGGCCGCGGCAAGGCTGTCTGGGGCGGACGGATCCGGTTGCTCGGCGTCGTGATCGCCGCGCTCGCGGCGACCTCGTGCAGCGACGCGGTGCGCACCGGCAACTCGCCGGCCTACCTGGTGTTGACCAGCCTGCAGGGTGCCAAGGGCGGCGGCGCGAACTCCGGCACGTTCAGCGGCAACCTGGCGTCGGACGTGGTCACGATGGTCAACGGCGTGTCGACGGTCTTCGCCGACAACGGCCAGGCCTCGCTCGAACTGCAGATGAAGGACGTGCTCGCGACGCCGTCAGCAGCCAACGCGGTGACGATGACGCAGTATCACGTCAAGTACATCCGCTCCGACGGTCACAACGTGCAGGGCGTCGATGTCCCGTATGAATTCGACGGCGGCCTCGGCGCGACCATCGGCAGCCCGGCCGGCACCAACACCGGCAGCGTCGGCTTCACGCTGGTGCGCGTTCAGGCCAAGCAGGAGGCGCCGCTCGCGGCGCTGGCGGGCGGCAACGGTCAGGTGATCTCGACGGTCGCCGAAGTGACCCTCTACGGGCGCGACCAGAACGGCAATGCCGTCACGGTCGTCGGCCGCATCAACGTCGATTTTGGCAACTGGGGCGACTAGGGCGGATATGGCTATGGCACGATCACTTCGCATTCTTCCGTTCGTCTGCGCGCTCACCGCGCTGTCCTCCTGCACGGTGCACGATCAGCAGGCGGCGCCGGCGTTGAGCGGTCCCTCGGGCAACGGCACGTCACTCCAGGTGACGGTGACGCCCGACATTCTCACGCAGGACGGGCAATCGCAATCGCTGGTACTGATCAGCGCCTTCGGGCCGAACGGGCAGCCGTACGCCAGCCTGCCGCTTCGCGCGCAGATCAGCGTCGGCGGCGCCGTCACCGACTTCGGCTCCTTGTCGGCGCGCAACCTGGTGACCGACGCGGCCGGCCGCGCCACGGTCACCTACACGGCGCCACCGGCACCGGTCCTCAACCAGGACAGCGGCACGATCGTGGCAATCAGCATCGCGCCGCTCAGCACCGACTTCGCCAACAACAATCCGGTGCAGGCCTCGATCCGCCTGATGCCGCCCGGCGCCGTCGGCGCGCCGCCGAGTACCCTGAAGCCCGACTTCGTCGTGCCGACCGTGACGGTGGGCAACCCGACGCAGTTCCAGGCGACGGTCGTCGATGCCTCAGGTGCGGACGCCACCGCGCAGGTGTCGTCGTACCAGTGGACGTTCGGCGACGGCGGCAGCGGAAGCGGCCGCAACGTCACCCACACCTACACCAAGTCTGGCTCGTTCCCCGTGTCGCTGACGATCACGGACAGTCTCGGCCGCACCCAGAACGTGACGCACTCGCTGACGATCGGCCAGGGACAGATCCCGACGGCCACGTTCGTGACTTCGCCGTCGTCCCCGATCATCGATCAACAGATCAACTTCAACGCGTCGGGCTCGCAGGCCGAGCCGGGCCACACCATCACGTCGTGGGCGTGGAATTTCGGCGACGGCACGCTCGCCGACGGTCCGCTCGTGACCCACTCGTACCCGCTGGCCGGCAGCTATACCGTGACCCTCAAGACGACCGACGATGCCGGCCGCAAGTCGGACCTGACGTCGCAGGCGATCACCGTGACGAACGGCAACCCGGCGCCCGACTTCACCTTCAACCCGTCGGCCCCGCGCGCCGGCCAGAATGTCACCTTCGACGGCTCGCCGTCGCAGCCGTTCGGTGGACGCACGATCGTGTCCTACTCGTGGTCGTTCGGCGACGGAGGCTCGGGCACGGGCCAGGTCGTCAACCACTCGTTCCCGGTCGTGGGCGGCGTGGCGACGACCTACAACGTCCTGCTAACGGTCACCGACAGCGCCGGTAAGACAGGCAGCATCACCAAGGCCATCACGATCAATCCGTGACGGCCTGGTGGTAAAGTCGTACTCGTGCCGGAGAACCCTCGGATAGAGGAATTGCGACGCCGGGTCCAGGCGGACCCGGCGTCGATCGCCTTCGCGGCGCTCGCCGAGGAGTATCGCCGCACCGGCCGGTTCGACGAGGCGATCGAAACCTGCCGCACCGGGCTTCAGCGGCATCCCGCCTACCTCTCGGCGCGCGTCACGCTTGGCCGCGCGCTCATCGAGATGGGCGCGCTCGAGGCCGCGCGCGAAGAGCTCGAGACGGTCCTTCGCTCGGCACCCGAGAATCTGGCCGCGATCCGCGGCCTCGCCCAAATCCACGATCGGCTCGGTCAATCGGCTGAGATGCATCCGGATCTCCACGCGCTGGCGCAGGAGCCGATTCGGCTCGCCGCCGAAAGCCGGGCCCGGCAGGCCGAAGCGCCGCCGCCGGTGCCGGCCCCGGCCCCTGCCGCCGAACCGATCGACATGTTGTCCGCCGCGCTCAAACTGCCGGCGCCGCCGCCGATCGCGTTCGAAGCCGCAACCATCGCATTCGAGGCTCCCGTCGTTGTCCGGACCGACCCGGCGGCGGCCGACTCCGCCCCAGAGCAGGAGCCCGAGCCCGGGCCGCTGCCGGGCGCGCGTGCGGCTGCCGATCCGCCATCGGTCCCGCTCGAGGCGGCGGTCTTCGCGGACCGGGATGTCGCGCCCGACGGCCCCGATCCCTACGTCGCGGCCATGCTGGTGCGTCTCGAACGCTTTCTTGGCGCGATCGAGTCGGCGCGCCACGCGTGACCCCGAACCCAGCTCACATCGCGGATCGGCTGGCCCGGGTTCGCGGCAGCATGGCTGCGGCCGGGCTCGACGCGCTGGTGATCACGCACCTGCCCAATCTGCGCTACCTGACCGGCTTCGTCGGCACCGCCGGCACCGCCATCGTGCTGCCGGAGCGCCGGTGTCTCCTCGTGGTCGACTTCCGCTACGTGACCGCCGCGTCGGCGCTGGTCGCCTCACTCGGCGATCTGCTCAGCATCGGCACGGTCGAGCGCTCGTACGACGAGGCGATCGTCGAGCTGTTGGGCCGCGAACGCGTCGCACGGGTCGGCATCGAGGCTGCCTACCTGCCGGTCGGCCGCTTCAATGCGATCTCGGCCGGCCTGGCGTCCCGCGCGCCGCTGCCGTTGCGATCGCATGCGCCAACGCCGGTGCTGGTACCGACCGAGCGGCTGGTCGAGCAGGCGCGAGTGATCAAGGATGCGGAGGAGATCGCGGCGCTCCGCGAAGCCGGCCGGCGGCTGTCGCGGGTCGCTTCCGGGTTGACCGCGCTGATCCTGGAGGGGCGCACGGAACGGGCGATCGCCGAAGACATCGAGCAGGCGCTCCGCGCCGCCGGGTTCTCCCGGCCGGCGTTCGAGACGATCGTCGCGTCCGGGCCCAACAGCGCGTTGCCGCACGCCCGCCCGACGCTGCGGACGGTCCAGACTGGGGACGCGACGGTGCTGGACTTTGGGGGGGTCTACGCAGGATACTGCGTGGATCTTACGCGTACGGTTCAGCTTGGCGCCCCTTCCGAGGCGCTGCGAGGCTTGTACGCGGCGGTGTCGGAGGCGCAGCAGGCCGCGTTGGCGACGGTCCGGCCAGGGGTCGCGGCGAGCGCGATCGACGCCGCTGCGCGCGGCGTGCTGGAACGACACGGTCTTGGAGAGGCCTTCGGCCATGGCACGGGCCACGGTCTGGGCCTCGAGGTGCACGAGGAGCCGCGCATCGGCAAGCCGTCTCCGCGGCTTCCGGATGTGCGCGTCGAGGCCGGGATGGTGTTCACGATCGAGCCCGGCGCCTACGTTCCCGGGGTCGGCGGGGTACGCATCGAAGACGACGTGCTGGTGACCGAGAGTGGGTGCGAGGTACTGACTAGGTAGGGGTTGGCGGCCGGGTGTTGGCGAGTGTTTTGGAAGGCCACTACCCGGAGGCCCAACCTCCGCAGCGGAGCGGAATGGACTTTTCTGAGATCGAAAAGATTCTGGCGCTGGTGCGCGAGCACGAACTCGCCGAGTTCGAGCTCGAGCGAGACGGCCTGAAGCTGCGCGTTCGTAAGGCGGGCGTGGTGCCGACCTACCATCCGGCGCCGCTGCCGCCGGGGGGACCGATGTCGATGACGCCGGCGAGTCCGTTCGCCATCGTGTCGGCGCCGGCCCAGGCCGGTGCGGCCAGCGCGGCTGCGGCGGCAGCCGACCTCGACGAGGCGACGGTCGAACTCGCGGTCGTGAAGTCGCCGATCGTCGGCACGTTCTACCGCTCGCCCGAGCCGGGCGCGGCGTCGTTCGTGGAGATCGGCCAGCACGTCAAGAAGGACCAGGTGGTCTGTATCATCGAGGCGATGAAGCTGATGAACGAGATCACGTCGGAGTACGACGGCGAGATTGCGAACGTATACGTGGAGAACGGCAAGCCGGTCCAGTATGGCGAGCGCTTGTTCGCCATCAGGACCACCGATGGACACAGATAGCCACGGATCCACGGCTGCGGCCTGACGCATGTTCAAAAAAATTCTGATCGCCAACCGCGGGGAAATCGCGCTCCGGGTCATCTACGCCTGCCGGGAGCTCGGCATCCGCACCGTCGCCGTCTATTCAGAGGCCGACGAGAACTCGCTGCACGTCCGCTTCGCCGACGAGGACGTCTGCATCGGGCCGGCGCGCAGCGCCGAAAGCTACCTGAGCGTACCGGCGATCATCAGCGCCGCGGAAATCACCGGCGCCGACGCGATCCATCCGGGCTACGGCTTCCTGTCGGAGAGCGCCTATCTCGCGGAAGTCTGCGAGGCGTGCCACATCAAGTTCATCGGTCCCTCGCCGAACGTCATCCGGCTGCTCGGCGACAAGGCTCGCGCGCGCCGCGCGATGAAGAAGGCTGGCGTGCCGATCCTGCCGGGGAGCGACGGTCCGATCGAGAGCGAGGAGAAGGCGCTCAAGGTTGCGAAGGATTTGGGGCTGCCGGTCATCATCAAGGCTGTGGCGGGCGGCGGCGGCCGCGGCATGCGCGTCATCCGCGATTTCAAGGAGCTGCCCAAAGCGCTCAAGACCGCGCAGCGGGAGGCCGAGGCCGCGTTTGGCGTGGGCGACGTCTACATCGAGAAGTACGTCGAGCATCCGCGCCACATCGAGTTCCAGGTGCTCGGCGATCACCACGGCGCCGTCGTCCATCTCGGCGAGCGCGAGTGCTCGATTCAGCGCCGCCACCAGAAGCTGCTCGAAGAGGGCCCGTCGGTCGCGGTCACCGACAAGATGCGGCGCAAGCTGGGCAGCGCCGTGGTCGACGCCGCGCGCGCCGTCCAGTACACCAATGCCGGCACGTTCGAGTTCCTGCTCGACGACAAGCAGAACTTCTTTTTCCTCGAAGTCAACACCCGCGTGCAGGTCGAGCACCCAGTGACCGAATTCATCACCGGCGTCGACATCGTGAAGGAGCAGATCCGGGTGGCGGCGGGGGAGCGCCTGTCGTTCAAGCAGGGGGACGTGACCTTCAGCGGCCATGCGATCGAGTGCCGGGTCAACGCCGAGGATCCGGAGACGTTCGCGCCCTCGCCGGGCGTGATCCACGCGTTCAGCGTCCCGGGCGGCCCCGGGGTGCGCATCGACACGTTCGCGCACTCGGAGTGCACCGTGTCGCCGTACTACGATTCGATGATCGCCAAGATCATCTGCCACGGCCGCGATCGGCAGGAAGCGATCGCGCGCATGCGGCGCACGCTCGAGATGACGGTGATCGAAGGGATCAAAACGTCGATTCCGCTGCATCTGAAGATCCTCGCCGAGCCCGATTTCATCGCCGGGCGCCTCTCGACCTCGTTCATGGAGCGCTACCTGGTCGAGAAGAAGCCCTCCAGCGCATCGTTGGCCGAGACCGCGTGACAACGGCAGGCCTGAAGGCCTGCGCTACACCAACGCAGTGGAGGCAGGCCTGAGGGCCTGCGCTACACCAACGCTGTGGAGGCAGGCCTGAGGGCCTGCGCTACAGGGAGCGCGACAAGGAGCGCTACAGGGAGTGCTACAGGGGCCGCTCGCGGTCAGCCGCCGTAGCGCAGGGCTTCAGCCCTGCCTCCACACACGAGCATGCTGCCTCCCCTCTATCCGATCGTCGACGTCGATCTGTGCCGCGCCCGCGGCGTCGACCCGCTCGCCGTGCTCGCGGCGTGTCTCGAGGGGGGCGCCCGTTTCCTGCAGCTTCGCGACAAGGATCCGTCGAGCGGCGCGCGGCTGGCGCGGGCCGAGGCGGCGGTGGCGCTGGCACGGCCGGCCGGAGCGCGGATCATCGTCAACGACCGCGCCGACCTCGCCCGCCTCAGTGGCGCGGCGGGCGTCCACGTCGGCCAGGACGACCTGCCGGTCGAGGAGGTGCGGCGCATCGCCGGGCGGGAGGCGATCGTCGGCGTGTCGACGCATGACGAGGCGCAGGTGCGCGCCGCGGCAGCGACGAGCGCCGACTACATCGCCGTCGGGCCTGTCTACGGCACCGCCACCAAGGACACCGGCTACACGGCCCGCGGGCTCGATTTCGTACGCGCCGCGGTGCGCCATCTCGGCGGCGAGCCGGCCGCCCGCCGGCGGCCGATCGTGGCGATCGGCGGCATCACCCTCGAGCGGGCTCCTGCGGTGATCGCCGCCGGCGCGGCGTCGGTCGCGGTGATCTCCGATCTGCTGGCCGGCGACGACCCTGCCGCACGCGTCCGCGCCTTCCTCGAGAGCCTGTCCGGACGTCGCGTATAATCGCTCCGGTTCCGCCAGACCTGCAGCGTCAACCATCAACAAGGGGGAGTAGTGGCTGGTTCACTGTTCAGGGTCAAATCCATCGACCGCCTGATGAGCGAGGCCGCCGCGACCGGTGAAGGCACGCTCAAGCGGACGCTCGGACCGTTGTCGCTAGTGGCGCTCGGCATTGGAGCGATCATCGGCGCCGGCCTGTTCGTCCGCACCGCGGCCGCGATTGCGGACCGCGCCGGCCCGTCGGTGGTCCTGGCGTTCATGGTGGCGGGAGTCGGCTGCGCGTTCGCAGGGCTCTGCTACGCCGAGTTCGCCTCGATGATTCCGGTCGCCGGCAGCGCCTACACCTATTCGTACGCGACGATGGGGGAGCTGGTGGCGTGGATCATCGGCTGGGACCTGGTCCTCGAATACGCGGTCGGCGCCGCGACGGTGGCGATCGCCTGGAGTGAGTACGCCAATCGCGTGATCGCCTGGTTCGGGCCGCGCATTCCCTACGAATGGACGCATTCCCCCTTCGAGCGTGCCGCCGACACCGGCGTGCACGGCATCATGAACCTCCCGGCCGTGTTCATTCTCGCGGCGCTCACGGCGCTGCTGATCCGTGGCACCAAGGAATCGGCGTTCGTCAACGGGGTGATCGTCGTCGTCAAGGTGTCGATCGTCCTGCTGGTGATCGGGATCGGCTGGGGCTTCATCAACCCGGCGAACCACACGCCGCTCGTGCCCGCGGCCGCGCTCTACACCACGCCGGAAGGGGTCACGCACAACTACGGCGGCATCATGGGGATTCTCGGCGCAGCCGGGGTCGTCTTCTTCGCCTACATCGGGTTCGACGCGGTGTCGACCGCGGCGCAGGAAGCCAAGAACCCGAAGCGCGACATGCCGATCGGAATTCTCGGGTCGCTGGTGGTCTGCACGATTCTCTACGTGCTGTTCTCCTACGTGCTGAGCGGAGTCGCGACGGTGGAAGACTTCCGCTCGACCGGCCGCGAGGCCTCGGTGGCGTTCGCCATCTCCAAGTACATGATCGGCTACGAGTGGCTGTCGAAGTCGGTGACGGTGGCGATCCTCTTCGGCTTCTCGTCGGTCATCCTGGTGATGCTGCTCGGCCAGTCGCGCGTGTTCTATTCGATGAGCCACGACGGCCTGGTGCCGGCGATCTTCTCCGACGTGCACCCGAAGTACCGCACCCCCTACAAGTCGAACCTGGTGTTCTTCGTGTTCACGGGGCTGTTCGCCGCGTTCATTCCCGGCGACATCGTCGGCGAAATGACGAGCATCGGTACGTTGTTCGCGTTCATCCTGGTGTGCATCGGCGTATGGATCATGCGCAACCGCCGGCCCGACATACCGCGCGGGTTCACGGTGCCGGCGCTGCCGGTCGTCTCGACGCTGGGCGTGATCGTCTGTGGCGCGATGATCTACGGCCTGGGCTGGACGAACTGGGCCCGGCTCCTCGTGTGGCTGATCATCGGGATGGTCTTCTACTTCGGGTACGGCCGCAGCCACAGCCGCCTCAAGGACGCCTGAGGCGCGGGGGTGGCGCGTCCGCAGCCATGGTGGGGAGTGGGCTGGCGCCTGCTGGCGTTGCTCATCCTCGCATTGATGGCGGTGGGGACGGCCGGCTATACGCTCATCGAGGGCTGGCCGCTGTGGGACTCGTTCTACATGACCGTGATCACCATCACCACGGTCGGCTACGAGGAAGTCCACCCGCTCACGCGCGCGGGACAGGCCTTCACGGTGGTGATCCTTCTGACCGGCGTGGGCACGTTCTTCTACGCGTTCACGCTGTTCCTGACGCTGCTCTCGGCGGAAGACTGGACCGAACGGCGTGAACGCAAGCGGCTGACGCGCATGCTTGACGAACTGCAGGACCATTTCATCATCTGCGGCTTCGGCCGCATGGGCGAGATCATCGCCCGTGAATTCGCCCGCCACAACGTGCCGTTCGTGATCATCGAACGCAATCCCGACCGGATGCACCTGGCGATGGAGCAGGGCTTCGTCGCGGTCGAGGCCGACGCCTCGAGCGAGGACGTGCTGCGGCGGGTCCACATCGGCCGCGCCCGCGGCCTCGTCGCCGCGGTCAGCACCGACGCCGAAAACGTCTATGCGGTGCTGAGCGCGCGGCTGCTTCGTCCCGACCTCTTCATCGTCGGACGCGCCGAAACCGACGATGCCCGCACCAAGCTGAAGCGCGCCGGCGCGGATCGCGTCATTTCGCCGTACCATCTGGGCGGCGTGCAGCTGGCGCAGACCGCGCTGCGGCCGGCGGTGGTCGATTTCGTACAGCTGGCCACATCGTCCGACAACATGGACCTGAACCTGGAGCAGGTGCACATCGGCAGCGGCTCGTCGCTCGACGGGTCCAACCTGATCGAAGCCGGGGTGCGCCAGCGCTTCGGCGTCGTCGTTGTCGGCATCCGCCACGCGGATGGCCGCATGGACTTCAACCCCGAGCCCGAGATGGTGATGCGGGCCGGCGACGACCTGGTCGTGCTCGGCCGCGGGAGCAACCTCAGGGAGCTCGAAGCGGCGGCGGCGGCGAAGAATGGTGCCCGTGAGCGCGCGATTACTTGACGGCACGGGCGTCGGCGCGGCGATCCGCGCGGCGGCGCTGCCGCGGGTGCGGGCGTTCGCCGAGCGCACCGGCCGCCCGCCCGGATTGGGCATCGTCCTCGTCGGCGACGATCCGGCATCCGACGTGTACGTCCGGAACAAGGTGAAGGCGGGAGCCGAGGCCGGGCTATGGGTCGATCTGCAGCGCCTGCCTGCGTCGGCGTCGCTCGCCGACCTGCTGGCGCTGGTCGGGCGGCTGAACGCCAGCGAGACCCACGACGGCATTCTCGTGCAGTCGCCGCTACCCGGAGCGATGGGCAAGGGCGCATCGCAGCAGGTGTTCGACGCCATCGACCCGGCTAAGGACGTCGACGGCTTCCATCCCGTCAATGTCGGTAAGCTGGTGCAGGGGCGCGCGCACCTGAAGCCGTGCACGCCTTCCGGGGTGATCGAGATCCTGGATCGCTCGGGGATCGCGATCGGCGGCCAGCACGCCGTGGTCATCGGGCGGAGCGAGATCGTCGGCAAGCCGATGGCGATGCTGCTGCTGCAGCGCGACGCGACCGTGACGATCTGCCACTCGAAGACGCCGGACCTGCCGGCGGTCGCGGCGCGGGCCGACATCCTCGTGGCGGCGCTCGGCCGTCCGGCGTTCGTGACGCGCGAGTTCGTCAAGCCCGGCGCGACGGTGATCGACGTCGGGACGACGCCGGTGTCCGACCGCGCGCTGGCCGACAAGATCTTCGGCGCCGGTTCGAAGCGGCTGGAGAGCTTCGACCGCCGCGGCTCGATCGTCGTCGGCGACGTGCATCCGAACGCCGCGGAACGGGCCGGGGCGATGACGCCGGTGCCGGGCGGGGTCGGGCCGCTGACGATTGCGATGCTTCTGATGAATACGCTCGCAGCCGCGGAGGCGCGTTGCTCCGTGTTGCGCTGACCGGCGGGATCGCGACGGGGAAGTCCTACTGCCTCGCGCGCTTTGCCGCGCTGGGGGCCTCGACGATCGATGCCGACGTGCTGGCCCGCGAAGCGGTCGCGCCCGGATCGCCAGGGTTGCAGGCAGTCGCCGACCGTTTCGGCAGCGGCGTGGTGGCCGCTGACGGTGCGCTCGATCGCGCCGCGCTCGGCCGGATCGTGTTCGCCGATTCGAAGGCCCGGGCGGCGCTCGAGGCGATCGTCCATCCCGAGGTCTACCGCCGCATCCGCGAGTGGTACGCCAACCTGCCGTCGGCCCACGTCGTTGCCGTCGCGGATATTCCGCTCGTCTTCGAGACGGGGCATCAGCACGACTTCGACCAGGTCATCGTCGCGGCGTGCGGACCCGAGGAACAGGTCCGCCGCGTCATGGCGCGCGACCGGCTGACCGACGGCGACGCCCGCGCGCGTCTTGCCGCGCAGTGGCCGATCACCGAGAAGGTGAATCGCGCCACGCACGTCATCTGGACCGATCGCGGCCACGACCAGACGAGCCATCAGGTGCGTGATGTATACACAGCGCTCGAGGCAGCGACCGCCTGATCGGGCAGCGGACCCGGATCGTTGTGCCATGCCCGACGGTGCGCCGGTGAACGGCAGTTTCACTCGCGTGTGCGCGCGGCGGGAGGCCCTTGGGCGGACGTGTATTCGAACCTGGCTACCGCGGCGCGGTGACGCGTCTGCTCACCGCCTGCGTGACCTGCTGCGAGATCGGGCTATATGAACACTCCGGCTGCGATGACGATCATTACAGCGAGGGACAAGACCCACAGCGGCGGGGGAAAAATCGTCGCGTGCCAGTTTCCCCACAGGCGTATGTTCACTGGTTTCATGGCCGTCAGGCCTCGGCGTTGTCCTTTGCCGGCGCGATCCGCTCCTCCACAAACGTGTTCCACTCGTGGCAGTGCGGACACTGCCAGAGCAGCTCCGTCGAGCGGTAGCGGCAGCGCACGCAGACGTGGGGATCGAGATAGAACACGGCGTCGCGTGTCAGCTCCACGTAGCGCGTGACGAGTGCCGGCGGCAGGTGCAGCGCCGACAGCGTTTCCCAGATGGTCTGGTGGAGCGCCAGCGAGTGCGGGTTGACGACGAGCGCGTCGAACAGGAGCGTCAGGGCTTCGTCGTGCTGCCCACGGGCGCCCACGTGGCGGGCCAGGGCGAGGCCGGCGCGCCAGTTCGGGCCGCCGCCGTCGATCAGCTTCTGGCACAGCGCCGGAAACCGTTCCGGCGCGCCGAGCGACGCGTAACCGTGCTCGAGCCGTGCGAAGGCGAGATAGCCGCGCTCGGGAGACGCGTCGAACAGCCGCTCCCATACGCCGACCGCGTCGGCGGTGCGTCCTTCCTTGAACCGCACGTCGCCGAGGCTCAGACGCGCCGGCACGTTGCGGGTATCGCGGTCGATCGCGGCCTCGAAGCGGCGCGCCGCCTCGGCGAGATCGCCGCCGCGTAGCGCCGCCTGCCCGAACTCGTTCTCGAGAAACGCCAGCACCTCGTTGTGGCGCGGGGATTCGAGCCCCCCGTCGCCCGCGGTCGCCAGCGCGGCCAGCTTCTGACGCGCCGCATAGGCTTCGTCCCACTGGTGCTGATCTTCATAGAGCTTCTCGAGATTCGAGAGCGCATAGCGGTTCTCGGGGTCGAGCCGCAGCACCTCGCTGAAGGCCTCGATCGCGCGGTCGACGAAGCCGCCGCTGCGGTAGTCGAGCCCGAGACAGAGCAACACGTTGGCGTGCTCGAGCCTGCGCAGCTTCGGCCGCTGCAGCAGCCCTTGATGCTCCTGGATCGCGCGGCCGACCTGCCCCTTCTCCCGATAGAGGTTGCCGAGAATGAGATGGATCTCGAGCGGGTCGCCGGCCGCCTTGGCCGCCTTGGTCAGCTCGTCGATTGCCTGATCGACCTGGCTGGCGACGAGAAAGTTGAGGCCGAGCATGTAGTGGGGCGACTCGCGGGCGCGGCGGCGATCGACCCAGACGCCGTCCTGCAGCTTGTAGCGCTCCCATGCCTTGCCGACGGCAAGACCGAGGAGAAGCATCACCAGCCCGGTGAGCAGGAGTAGGGGAGCGGCGGCGGACATCAGCGGGGCAGGAACTCAGCGACCGCGGCGGCCCAGAGGCCCTGCGCCCGCATGACGTGCTCGATGCATTCGCGAGCGGCGCCGCGGCCGCCGGCCGAGGCGCTGACCCAGTGGACGGCGGCGCGTACCTCGGCCGCCGCGTCGGCCGGCGCCGCCGAGAAGCCGGCGCGGCGGAGCACCGGCAGATCCTGCAGGTCGTCGCCCATGTATCCGATCTCATCGTCGGTGAGCCCATGCTCTGCGCGGATCCGTTCGTAGCCCGCCAGCTTGTCGGTCGAGCCCTGGACGACCACGCTGAGGCCGAGCTGCGCGGCGCGCACCGCGGTCGCATCGGCAGTACGCGCCGAGAGCAGCCCGACGCGAAGCCCTCCGCGCTGCGCCCACACCATCGCGGCGCCATCCTTGATGTTGAACGACTTCGATTCGCTGCCGTCGGCGTGCACCAGGATCGTGCCGTCGGTCAGCACGCCATCCACGTCGAACAACAACAGCTTCAGACGGGTCATCAATCCGTATCTATTCGGCGGCTCAAATCATCTGGGTGCGCCACAGGTCGTGCAGGTGCACGACCCCTTCGACGACGCGGTCGGCGTCGACGACGATCACCGAAGTGACCTTGTGGGCTTCCATGATCCGGAGCGCCTCGACGGCGAGCAGGCTGCGACCGATGGTCAGCGGGTTGGGGGTCAGCACCTCGTGCGCGGTCATCGCCATGACCGCATTGGGCGGACGGGTCATCATCAGGCGGCGGAGATCGCCGTCGGTGAAGACGCCGATCAGGCGACCGCTCTCGTCGACGACCGCGGTCATGCCGAGGCGCTTGCTCGACATCTCGTGGATGATGTCGGGCATCGCGGCCGACGGACGCACTCGCGGCGCCGCGTCCCCCGCCACCATCGCGTTCTCGACGGTCATCAGCCGCCGCCCGATCTTGCCGCCTGGATGGAGCGACGCGAACTGCTCCTCGCGGAACCCCTTGCGCACCAGCAGCGTCATCGCCAGCGCGTCGCCGAGCGCCAGCGACGCGGTGGTGCTGGCGGTCGGCACCAGATTCATCGGGCAGGCTTCCTCGGCGATGCTGCAGTCGAGCGCGACGTCGGCGGCGCGTCCGAGCGTCGAGCGCGGCGCGCCGGTAATCGCGATCAGCTTGGCGCCGATGCGGCGGAGCGACTCGAGCAGCCGCAGCAGCTCCTCGGTCTCGCCGCTGTGCGACAGCGCGACGACCACGTCGTCTTCGCGGATGGCGCCGAGATCGCCGTGGATCGCCTCTGCCGGATGCAGGAAGAACGCCGAGGTGCCGGTGCTCGAGAACGTCGCGGCGATCTTGCGGCTGATGATCCCGGACTTGCCCATGCCGGTGACGATGACGCGGCCGCGGCACCGGTAGAGGATGTCGAGCGCCCGCTCGAAGTCGCCGTCGAGGCGATCGACGAGGCCCAGGATGGCGGCCGCCTCGATGCGCAGCACCTTCCTCGCCAGATCGAGGGCCGCGCGGGTGCCGTCCTCCGCGACGGTCGCTCGCGGCGCGCGCTCGCTCATTGGACCGCCACCGTGCGATGCGCGATGTCGTGAATCTGCACGAGCTTGTCGAGGAGGGCCGGCAGCAGATCCAGCCTCAGCGCGTTCTGGGCGTCGCTCTTCGCCCGCGCCGGCTCTTCGTGCACTTCCATGAACACGCCGTCGACGCCGGCGGCGACGCCGGCGCAGGCCATCGGCTCGATGAACTCGGCCTGTCCCGCGGTCACGCCGTTGCCGGCGCCCGGCAGCTGCAGGCTGTGGGTCACGTCGTAGACGACCGGGCAGCCGAGCCCGCGCATGATCGGAAATGCGCGCATGTCGACGACGAGGTTGTGATAGCCGAAGCTGACGCCGCGTTCGGTGAGGATCACCTTGTGGTTGCCCTCAGCCGCCGCCTTGTCGACGGCGTGGCGCATGTCGAGCGGCGCGAGGAACTGTCCCTTCTTGATGTTGACCGCGCGCTGGGTGCGGGCCGCCGCCTGGATCAAGTCGGTCTGTCGCGACAGGAAGGCCGGGATCTGGAGCACGTCGGCGACCTCGGCGGCCGGCGCGGCGTGCGACGCCTCGTGGATGTCGGTCAGGATCGGCACCCGGGCCGTTTCGCGTACGCGCGCCAGCACCCGAAGGCCGTCGGCAAGGCCTGGCCCGCGGAAGGAGGTCGTCGAGGTGCGGTTCGCCTTGTCGTACGACGCCTTGAACACGAACGGCACGCCGGCGCGCCGGGTAATCTCAACGAGCGCGAGCGCCGTGTCGACGGCGTGCGCCTCGCTTTCGATGACGCACGGACCCGCGATGAGCACCAGCGGGCCGCCGCCAATGCTGACGCCACCGGCGTCGACGGTGCGGGGTGTCACGCGCCTAACCTACCACGGACGCCGCCGCCTGATGCGGGTGGGCGGACTTGTGGCGGTAGCTCGCCTCGACGAAGCCGGCGAAGAGCGGATGCGGCTTGAGCGGCTTCGACTTGAACTCCGGATGGAACTGCACCGCGACGTACCACGGGTGCGAGGGCAGCTCGATGATCTCGACGAACTTGCCGTCGAGCGAACGGCCGACGATCTCGAGGCCGTTGTCGGTCAGCGTCCTCTCGAAGAGGCAGTTGAACTCGTAGCGGTGGCGGTGCCGCTCGTGGATGACGTCGCTGCCGTACATCGCGTGCGACTTCGAGCCGGCGCGCAGCTGGCAGGCATAGGAGCCGAGGCGCATCGTGCCGCCGAGATCGTCGACTCCGAGCAGGTCGCGCAGCTTGTAGATGACGTTGGTCTTGGTGTCGGGGGCGCACTCGGTGGAATCGGCGTCGGCGAGGCCGCAGACGTGGCGCGCGTACTCGACGGCCGCCCATTGGAAGCCGTAGCAGATGCCGAAGTAGGGAATGCGGCGGGCGCGGGCGGTCTCGGCGGCGCGCATCATCCCGCGCGTGCCCCGGTCGCCGAATCCGCCTGGCACCAGGATGCCGTCGGCGCCGTCGAGCAGCTGCTCGCCCCCCTCCTGCTCCAGCGCTTCCGCCTCGACCCAGCGGATGTTCACCCGCAGCCGGTGCTTGAAGCCGCCGTGATAGAGCGCCTCGTTCAGGCTCTTGTACGAGTCCTCGTAGCCGACGTACTTGCCGACCACGTGGATGGTGACTTCGTCGCCGGGGTTGCGGATGCGATCGGCGAGATCGACCCACTCGTCCATCCTGGCCTCGGTGGCCGGCAGGTGCAGCCGCTCGATCACGATGCGGTCGAGCCCCTCCTGCGCCAGCACGGTCGGCACCTCGTAGATGCTCGACACGTCCTTCGCGGTGATCACCGCTTCCTCGTCGACGTCGCAGAAGAGCGCGATCTTGCGCTTGATGTCCTCGTCGAGAAACCGGTCGGTGCGGCAGAGCAGGATGTCGGGCTGGATGCCGATCGCCCGCAGGTCGCGCACGCTGTGCTGGGTCGGCTTGGTCTTCAGTTCGCCGGCGGCGCCGATGAACGGCACCAGCGTCAAGTGGATGTAGAGCGTGTTGTCGCGGCCGACGTCCTGCCGCAGCTGGCGGATCGCCTCGACGAAGGGCAGGCTCTCGATGTCGCCGACGGTGCCGCCGATCTCGACCAGCACGACGTCGACTCCCTGCGCCACCGTCTTGATCGCGTCTTTGATCTCGTTGGTGATATGCGGAATCACCTGGACGGTGCGCCCGAGATAGTCGCCGCGCCGCTCCTTCTGGATGACCTGCAGGTAGATCTTGCCGGTGGTCCAGTTGTTGTTGCGCGTCGTCAGCTGGTTGGTGAATCGCTCGTAGTGTCCGAGATCGAGGTCCGTTTCGGCGCCGTCGTCGGTGACGTAGACCTCGCCGTGCTGGTACGGGCTCATCGTGCCGGGATCGACGTTGATATAGGGGTCGAATTTCTGGAGGGCCACCTTGTAGCCGTGTCCCTCGAGCAGCGCGCCGATCGAGGCGGCGGCCAGCCCCTTGCCGAGCGACGAGACCACTCCGCCGGTGATCAGGATGTACTTGACTGGCCGCGAACTGGTCTGCTGCATCGTGGTGCGATCCCTCAGGTCGTGAGCGTGGTTGCGAGAAGCGCGCGGACGCGCGCGAGATCGTCAGGAGTGTCGACGCCGATGCTGGCGTCGGCGGTCTTGACCACTTTGATCCGGATGCCGTATTCGAGCGCGCGCAGCTGTTCGAGCGCCTCGGCGCGCTCCATCGCCGTCGCCGGCAGCGCCGCCAGGCGGAGCAGGGTCTCGCGCCGGTAGACGTAGAGGCCCACGTGCGCCCACGCCGGCGCCGGCGGCTGTCCGGGACGGGTGAAGGGAATGGCCGCGCGCGAGAAGAAGAGCGCGTAGCCGTCCTGGTCGACCACCACCTTGGTGACGTTGGGATTGGAATGCTCGGCGGGGTCGGCGATCCGACGGCGCAGCGTGCTCATGTCGATGTGCGGATCGGCGATCAGCGGCTCGACCGCGGCGTCGATGGTCTCCGGCGCGAGCATCGGCTCGTCCCCCTGGACGTTGACGATCAGGTCACAATCCAGCGACGCCGCCACCTCGGCGAGGCGATCGGTGCCGCTTTGATGCGACGCCGACGTCATCACCGCGACGCCGCCAAAAGCGGCGACGGCGTCTGCGATCCGGCGGTCGTCGGTCGCGACGATGACCCGCGACACGCGCCGCGCCGACGCCGCGCGCCGGTAGACGTGCTCGATCATGGGACGTCCGGCGATGTCGGCGAGGGCTTTTCCGGGAAGGCGACTCGACTGGTACCGCGCTGGAACGATCGCGATTACCGAGGGGGGCACGGCAAATCCTACCATAGCCGTCGCACGATGCCGCCGATCGCGCCGCGCCGCGCGCCGCGCCCACGCTTCGGTGCTACGATGTAGTTACCGGAACAGCCCACCATGAAGACGCGCCGTGCGCTCTACAGTGTCGGCGGTGTGCTCCTCGTCGCGTATGCCGCCGCGGCGAACCTGCCGCAGGACGCGACGACAGCCGATGTCCCCGTGCGCGTATCACACCGCGATGCCCCCGAGGCGATTGCCACCGAAGTCGGCGTGCAGGCCTCGCGCCTCCACGACGCCCTCGAGCACGCGCCGGTGCCAGGCTCGCACGCGCGCAACCCTTTCATGTTCCAGGAACGCCGCGATCTGCGCGACGCGCCCGTCTCCGCTCCGGCTGTCGCCGCCGCCGTCCCGCTCCTCTCGCCGCCGACCCCGACCCTCACACTGATGGGCATCGCGGAAGAGCAGACGGCGGCCGGCTCGAAGCGCACCGCGATCGTCGGCGGCGACGGCGACACCATCTATATGGTGGCGGAAGGGGACGCCGTCGGCGACCGCTACCGGGTCACCAAGATCGGCGCCGACGCCGTCGAACTCGAAGACCAGCTGACGAAAGGCTATCGCCGACTGGCGCTTCGCTAGACCCGGGCGATAGTGGCTTCGCGAATCGCCTTCAGCTTGCGGATTTCGCTCACCGCCGTTTCCAGCCCGACGCCTTCGTCCACCGTGATGACGCCGACCGCGGTGTGGCCGGCCCGCCCGAGCGCGAAGCTCGCGATGTTCACCCCGTGGCGGCCGAACATCGTCCCGATGTCGCCGATCACGCCGGGACGGTCGTCGTTGGCGGTGACGACGATGGTGCCGGCGAGGTTCGCCTCCACCGGCACGCCGTCGAGGCTGCACAGCCGCGGATGGCCCGGCTCGACCACCACCCCTTCGACCCAGCGTTCCTGCGTCTCGCCGCCCAGCTTGACGGAAATCACGTGCGTGAAATCGCGGGAGCGCGAGCTCCGCGATTCGACCAGCTCGATGCCGCGCTCGACCGCGACCGCGCGGCTGTTGACCGCGGTCACGCTGTCGGCCGAACGCCCGAGCACGCCGGTCAGCACCGCGCTGCCGATCACGTTCTCGTAGGCCGTGACCAACGGACCGTAGTAGCGGACGCCGACCGAGGTCGGACGTTCCGTCAGGAGCTGCGCCACGATCGATCCGAGCTTCTGCGCGAGCTGCAGATACGGCCGCAACGTCGGGACGTCGTCCTGCGGGACCGACGGGAAGTTGACGGCGTTGCGGATGATCCCTTCCTGCAGATAGTCACGCACCTGCACGGCAATCTCGGTGCCGACGGCCTCCTGCGCTTCGTGCGTCGAGGCCGCGATGTGCGGCGTCGCCACCACCTGCGGCAGCATCTGCAGCCGCTTGTCGGGAGGCGGCTCCTGCTCGAACACGTCGAGACCCGCACCGGCGACGTGGCCCGACTCGATGGCGTCGGCCAGCGCCTTTTCGTCGATCAGCTCGCCGCGCGCGGTGTTGATGATCCGGACCCCCTTCTTCATCTTCTGCAGCCGCTCCGCGTTGATCAGGTGCCGGGTCTCCGGCAGCGCCGGGACGTGCAGCGAGATCCAGTCGGCCTGGGCGACGATCTCGTCGAGATCGACGAGCGATACGCCCGCCGCGTCGGCGGCGCGCGCGGTGAAGAACGGGTCGTACGCCAGAATGTCCATGCCGAGCGCCCTGGCGCGCGCGGCGACTTCGCGGCCGATGCGGCCAAAGCCGATGACGCCGAGCTTGTGGCCGCGGACCTCTGTGCCCATGAAGCGCTTCTTGTCCCAGATGCCGGCCTTCATCGAGGCGTCGGCGGCGGGCAGCATGCGCGCCAGCGCGAGGATCATCCCGACTGCCAGCTCGGCCACGCTGATGCTGTTGGCGCCGGCGGCATTCATCACGAGGACGCCGCGCGCGGTCGCTGCCGGCACGTCGACGTTGTCGACGCCGGTGCCGGCGCGCGCGACGACGCGCAGGTTGGGAGCGGCTGCGATCAGCGCCGCGGTCACCTGCGTCGCGCTGCGGACGATCAACGCATCCGCATTGGCAAGGTCGCGGGCGAGTTCATCGGGTTTGCGCCCGGAGCGGGCATCGACGGTGTATCCGGCGGCACGAAGCGAATCGGCGGCGGAAGCGGGGAGAGAATCTGCAATGACGATGTGCACGCCAGATTATAATGTCGCGTTTGCATGCGCGGCACGCACCATGATGGTGCAAACCGCTGAAACCCTCGATTTGACGCGGCGAGAGCCGCGAACTGGACGAGGTTTTCCACAAACTTTTCCACAGTTTCTGTGAACAACCGGTAACGCCGGGACGGGGACGTGACCTAATGCCGAATTTCTCGATCTTGAAGCCGCCGACCACCGGCACTGCCATCACCCGGAAGAACGGACGCCTCGTCGTACCCGACGATCCGATCATTCCTTATATCGAAGGTGACGGCACGGGTCCCGACATCTGGCGCGCCAGCGTGCGGGTGCTGGACGCGGCGATCGCCAAGGCGTATGGCGGGACGCGCAAGATCGCGTGGTTCGAGGTGTTCGCCGGCGAGAAGAGCGCCAAGCAGTTCAACGACTGGCTGCCGGCCGACACCGTCGAGGCGTTTCGCGAGTACTACGTTGGCATCAAAGGGCCGTTGACGACGCCGGTGGGCGGCGGCATTCGCTCGTTGAACGTCGCGCTCCGGCAGCTGCTCGATCTCTATGTCTGCCTGCGGCCGGTCCGCTGGTATCGGGGCGTGCCGTCGCCCGTGAAGCACCCCGAAAAGATCGACATGGTGATCTTCCGGGAGAATACGGAGGATATCTACGCCGGCATCGAGTACGCCAGCGGCACGCCGGAAGCGCAGAAGGTCCTCGACTTCTTCGCGCGCGAATTCCCGAAGGACTTCAAGAAAGTGCGGTTCGGCACCGCCGAGGCCTCGCAGGGATGGCAGCGTGGGCTCGAGGAGATCGGCGCGCCGCACCGCGAGGTGGCGGTGCAGGTGGGCGTCGGCCTCAAACCGATCAGCTATCTGGGCTCGGAGCGGCTGATTCACAGCGCCATCACCTACGCCATCCAGAACCGGCGCAAGAGCGTGACCCTTGTCCACAAGGGCAACATCATGAAGTTCACCGAAGGCGCCTTCCGCGACTGGGGCTATCAGGTCGCGAAGCAGTTCTTCGGCGCCGTGGAGGTGGACGGCGGCCCGTGGTGCCGAATCGCGGACGGGAAGCCGGGCGCCGGCCTCCTGATCAAGGATGCCATCGCCGACATCACGCTGCAGCAGGTGCTGACCCGCCCCGACGAATTCGACGTCATCGCCACGCCCAACCTGAATGGCGACTATCTCTCCGACGCGCTGGCGGCGCAGGTCGGCGGCATCGGCATCGCGCCGGGCGGCAACATCAACTACGTGACCGGCCACGCCATTTTCGAAGCGACGCACGGCACCGCGCCGAAGTACGCGAACCTCGACAAGGTCAATCCCGGCTCGGTGGTGCTCTCCGGCGAAATGATGCTGCGGCACATGGGCTGGCCGGAAGCTGCGGACCTGGTGGTGAAGGGTATGGACGGAGCCATTTCAGCCAGGACGGTCACCTACGACTTCGCCCGGCTGATGGACGGGGCGACCGAGGTGAAGTGCTCTGAGTTCGGCGACCGCCTCATAGCGCACATGTAGACGCCGCCGCGGCGGCGGATCTTCCATAGCACGAGACAGCCAGAGGACCCATGAACAGAAAAGTCACCGTCGTAGGAGGCGCCGGCAACGTCGGCGCGACCGTCGCGCGGGCGATCGCCGACAAGGAGCTCGCCGACGTCGTCATCATCGACATCGCCGAGCAGAAGGCGCAGGGGATCGCGCTCGACATGTACGAGGCGTGCCCGATCGAGGGCTCCGATTCGCGGATCATCGGCGCCGGCGCCAACGAGGCCGGCTGGCAGGAGACCGCGAACTCCGACGTCGTCGTCATCACCTCCGGCGTGCCGCGCAAGCCTGGCATGAGCCGCGACGATCTGCTCAACGTCAACTTCGGGATCATGCAGTCGGTCACCGAGCAGATCGTCAGGTATTCGCCCAATACCATCATCGTCCCGGTGGCCAACCCGCTCGACGCGATGTGCCAGGCGGTGTACCGGCTGAGCAAGTTTCCGCGTGAGCGGGTGATCGGCATGGCGGGCGTGCTCGATTCGGCCCGCATGCGCGCGTTCATCGCGATGGAGACCGGCGTGTCGGTGGAGAACATCCACGCGTTCGTGCTCGGCGGCCACGGCGACACGATGGTGCCGCTGCCGCGCTACTCGACGATCTCCGGGATTCCGCTGCCCGAGTACCCGGGGCTGACCAAGGAGGTCATCGACGCGATCTGCGTACGGACCGCCAGCGGCGGCGCCGAGATCACCAAGCTGGTGGGGACGAGCGCCTGGTACGCGCCGGGCTCGGCGGCGGCCGAAATGGTCGAGATCATCCTGAAGGACAAGAAGAAGATCGTGCCGTGCTCGGTGTTCCTCCAGGGCGAGTACGGGATCCGCGATCTGTTCGTCGGGGTTCCGGTCAAGCTCGGCGCGCGCGGCGTCGAGCAGATCATCGAAATCAAGTTGACGTCCGAGGAAGACGCGGCGCTGAAGAAATCGGCCGCGGCGGTCAAGGAATTGACCGACGTCATCAAGGTCTAGTCCAAAAGATAGGGTCTCGCCCGGTAGAGCTGGCGGCCGCGCCTGCGGCCGTCAGTCAGTCATTCATTACTTCCCACATTCAGTCCCGAATTACCCTCTTCAACCAGCCACCGCACGGATGGTTCGGCGCCGCGCGCCAGCGCATCGGTTCGATCGGCGGCCCGCCGAAAAGCAAGTCGCATCGCAATAGTTACACCCGCCGCACGCATAGTTACACAGCGATCTGCCGCGCATCCGCGCGACGCCGCTCATCCGTAAACGAGGCGCGCATCGCTCTCCCGTTTTTTCTCCGTGATTTGCGGCAGAGCTCGTCGGCATCGAGCGGGCAGCATTCTTGCCTTGCCGATGGATCGCGTGCGTGGCGCTGCGGACACGCATGGGGGAGAGTGCGCATGCGTGTGCGAGTTGGTCGATGGGCTCTTATCGCGGCGGCGATCGTGGCGATTGGCAGTGGTGCGCACGTGCGCGCGCAGCAGGCGGATCAAGTCACGTGGGCCGATCAGGACATCGGGTCGCCCGCGATCGCCGGCAGCGCCTCGAGTACGGCCACCGGGTTCACCATCACCGCCGGCGGCACCGACATCTGGGGCACGTCCGATCAATTTCATTTCGTCTATCAGCAGGTGAGCGGCGACGTCGATGTCCGCGCGCGAGTCGACAGCGTGACCAACGCCTCGTCGTGGTCGAAAGCGGGCGTCATGATTCGCGGCTCGCTCGCCGCCAATGCCGCGCAGGGGTTTGCGCTGGTGTCGGCGGCGAACGGCACCGCCTTCCAGCGCCGCACGGTTACGGGCGCCTCCAGCTCGCACACGGCAGGTCCCGCCAAGTCGGCTCCTCAGTGGGTGCGCCTGGTTCGTCAGGGCAGCACCGTATCCGCCTACACCTCTGCCGATGGCAGCGCCTGGACGCTGATTTCGAGCGACACCATTCAGCTCTCGGCGTCGGCCTACGTCGGACTCGCGGTGACGAGCCATAACGCGTCTGGCGCGACGACTGCGGCGCTCTCGCAGATCTCGGTGACCCCGCTCGGGCTGCCGGCCGGCCAGCAGCATGCCGACATCGGCGCACCCGCCGTCGCCGGCGCGGCGAGCTTCGCCAACGGCGTCTATCAGGTTCACGCCGGCGGCACCGACATCTGGGGCACTTCCGATCAATTTCATTTCGTCTATCAGCCGGTGACCGGCGACGTCGACGTGTCAACGCGCGTCGATTCCGTCAGCGCCGCCTCGGCGTGGTCGAAGGCGGGCGTCATGATTCGTGAGACGCTCAACGCGAACTCGCCGCAAGCCTTTGCGCTGCTCTCGGCGGGCCACGGCTACGCGTTCCAGCGGCGCCCGCAAGCCGGCGGCGACAGCGTGAGTACGTCCGGATCGTCCGGCGTCGCGCCCGGCTGGGTGCGTCTGACCCGCGCCGGCTCCCTGCTGACGGCCTATCAGTCCACCGACGGGAAGAACTGGACGCTGATCGGGTCCGACTCGATCGCGATGGCAGACACGGTCTACGTCGGCATCGCGGCGACGAGCCACAATCCAAAGGCCGCCACCGACGTGACCGCCGATTCGCTGGTCATTACCTCCGCGCAGGCGACGAACCAGCCGCCGACGGTCTCGCTGACATCACCCGCGGCCGGTGCGACCTACAGCGCGCCGGCGTCGATCACGATGACCGCCAGCGCGTCGGACCCGGAGAACCAACTGAGCAAGGTCGAGTTCTACAACGGCACGACCCTGCTCGGCACCGACACCTCATCTCCGTATTCGTTCACGTGGTCGTCGGTCGCGGCCGGCACGTATTCGCTGACGGCAATTGCGTATGACAGCGGCGGGCTCCATACCACCTCCTCACTCGTAAGCGTGACGGTGAGCGGGGCTGGGAACCAGCCGCCGACGGTCTCGATGACGTCACCAACAAATGGCGCGACGTACGCGGCGCCCGCCTCCATCCCGTTGTCGGCGACCGCGTCCGATCCGGAAGGGCAACTCACGAAGGTAGAGTTCTACAGCGGCACCGCCTTGCTGTGGACGGAATTCACCGCACCATACGCCGATACCTGGGCGTCGGTCCCGGCCGGCACCTACTCCATCACGGCGCTGGCCTACGACGGAGCGGGCGCGACCACCCGCTCGGCACCGGTCACGGTCACCGTCACCGGGGCCAATCAGCCGCCGACGGTGTCGATTTCGTCGCCGGCGTCCGGGGCGTCCTTCACCGCTCCCGCGTCGATCACCATCGCGGCGAATGCGTCCGATCCGGAGAACAAGCTGAGCAAAGTCGAGTTCTACAACGGCACGACCCTGCTCGGCACCGACACCTCGTCTCCCTATTCGTTCAGGTGGTCGTCGGTCGCGGCCGGGACGTATTCGCTGACCGCCGTAGCCTATGACACGAGCGGGCTGAACACGCGTTCGTCGGCTGTCAGCGTCACCGTCAACGCCGCCGCGAACCAGCCACCGACCGCGTCGATCTCGTCGCCGGCGGCCGGAGCGTCTTTCACGGCGCCCGCGTCGATCACCATTGCGGCGAATGCGTCGGATCCGGAGAATCAGCTGAGCAAGGTCGAGTTCTACAACGGCACGACCCTGCTCGGCACCGACACCTCGTCTCCCTATTCGTTCACGTGGTCGTCGGTCGCGGCCGGGACGTATTCGCTGACCGCGGTTGCGTATGACACGAGCGGGCTGAACACGCGTTCGTCGGCTGTCAGCGTCACGGTGAACGCCGCCGCGAACCAGCCGCCGACGGTGTCGATTTCGTCGCCGGCGTCCGGGGCGTCCTTCACTGCTCCCGCGTTGATCACCATCGCGGCGAATGCGTCGGATCCAGAGAACAAGATGAGCAAAGTCGAGTTCTACAACGGCACGACCCTGCTCGGCACCGACACCTCGTCTCCCTACTCGTTCACGTGGTCGTCGATCGCGGCCGGCACCTACTCCCTGACGGTCGTCGCCTATGACGCCGGTGGCCTCAGCACCCGCTCGGCGGCGGTATCGGTGACGGTCACTGCCGCCGTGGCACCGCCGACCGGCATCGCGTTCACGGCGTCGCCCGACAACGCCACGGTTACGTCGTATCGCATCGACGTCTTCGCGGCGGGCGCCGATCCCAACACCGCGACGCCGGTGGCAACCATGGACGCCGGCAAGCCAACTCCCGACGGCACCAATACCATCACGGTGTCGGTGCCCACGTTCTTCAGCGCGCTGGCGCTGGGCAACTACCAGTTGACGGTGTCGGCGGTGAACGCGTCGGGGAGCGGCCGTTCCGCGCCGATCGCCTTTACGCGATAGGGGACCGTGGCGGCGGCGCCGGGGGCTTCCTCAGCCTCGGCGCAGCACCCTCGCCTTGAAGTAGTCGCGGTGCATGCGGGCGATGCCGGTGATCGAGATGTCTTTGGGACACACCGCTTCGCACTCGCCCTCGTTGGAGCAGCTGCCGAACCCCTCGGCGTCGTGACGGTCGATCATCGCCACGACGCGCGAATAGCGCTCCGGCTGACCCTGGGGCAGGAGGCCGAGGTGCGAGATCTTGGCGGACGCGAAGAGCGCCGCCGAGGCGTTCTTGCACTGCGCCACGCAGGCGCCGCAGCCGATGCACTGCGCCGCATCCATCGCGAGATCCGACACTGGCTTGGGCACGAGGATCGCGTTGGCGTCCTGCGGGCCGCCGACGTTGATCGACGTGTAGCCGCCGGCCTGGATGATCCGGTCGAAGGCCGAGCGGTCGACAACGAGATCCTTGACGAGCGGGAAGGCGCGGGCGCGCCACGGCTCCAGGGTCAGCGTGTCGCCGTCCTTGAACGACCGCATGTGCAGCTGGCAAACCGTGGTGCCGCGCATCGGTCCATGCGCGACGCCGTCGATCAGGAATCCGCAGGCACCGCAGATGCCCTCGCGGCAGTCCGAATCGAAGGCGATCGGGTCGGTTCCGCTGGCGATCAGCCCCTCGTTGACCACGTCGAGCATTTCGAGGAACGACATGTCGGGGGACACGTCGGCCGCGACGTACGTCTCCAGCCGGCCCTGCGTGTTGGGCCCGTTCTGCCGCCACACTCTCAATGTGATCCGCATGAGTTACTTGTAGCTGCGCTGTGACGGTTTCACGTACTCGAAGGTGAGCGGCTCCTTGTGGAGCTCGGGCGGCGCGCCGACGCCCTTGAATTCCCACGCGGCCACGTACGAGAAGCGCTCGTCGTCGCGCAGCGCTTCGCCGTCGGGCGTCTGACTCTCCTCGCGGAAGTGGCCGCCGCACGATTCCGTGCGCTGCAGCGCGTCGAGCGCCAGGACTTCGGCGAATTCGAGGTAGTCGGCGACGCGGCCGGCGTACTCGAGGTTCTTGTTCAGGTTGCCGGGTTCGCCCGGAACCGAGAGGTTCTGCCAGAACTCGTCGCGCAGCCGCGGGATCTCGGCGAGGGCGTGTCTGAGCCCCTCGGCGTTGCGGGCCATGCCGACGTAGTCCCACAGGAGCTGGCCCAGCCGGCGATGGAGCTGGCGCGGCGTTTCGCGCCCCTTCACGGCCAGGAGCCTGTCGATCCGTGCCTGGACGTTGTGCTCGGCCTCGCCGAAGGCCTCGTGGTCGGTCGACACGGCTGGAAACTGGGCGCCGCCGAGATAGTGGGCGAGCGTATAGGGGATCACGAAGTAGCCGTCGGCCAGTCCCTGCATCAAGGCGCTCGCGCCGAGGCGGTTGGCGCCGTGATCGGAGAAGTTGGCTTCGCCGAGGACGTGCAGCCCCGGCACGTTGCTCATCAGGTTGTAGTCGACCCAGAGGCCGCCCATGGTGTAGTGGATCGCCGGGTAGATCCGCATCGGCACCTGATACGGATCCGCGTCGGTGATCTTCCTGTACATGTCGAAGAGATTGCCGTAGCGCGCCTTGATCACCTCGGGGCCGAGCCGCTTGATCGCGTCGGCGAAGTCGAGGTACACGGCGAGGCCGCTCTCACCGACGCCGCGGCCTTCGTCGCAGACGGTCTTGGCGTTGCGCGACGCGACGTCGCGCGGCACGAGGTTGCCGAAGCTCGGATACTTCCGCTCGAGGTAGTAGTCGCGTTCGGCTTCCGGAATCTGCTGCGGCGGCCGCTCGTCGTCCTTGCGCTGCGGCACCCACACCCGCCCGTCGTTGCGGAGCGACTCCGACATCAGCGTCAGCTTCGACTGATGGGTACCGGAGACCGGGATGCAGGTCGGGTGAATCTGGGTGTAGCAGGGGTTGGCGAAGAAGGCGCCGCGCTTGTGAGCCCGCCACGCGGCGGTCACGTTCGAGTTGACGGCATTGGTCGAGAGGTAATAGGCCGTGCCATAGCCGCCGGTGCAGAGCAGCACGGCGTCGCCGGCATGCCGCTCGAGCGCGCCGGTGATCAGGTGGCGGGTGATGATGCCGCGCGCCTGGCCGCCGACGATCACCAGGTCGAGCATCTCGCGATTGGCGAAGAGCTGGACGGATCCCTTCTCGACCTGCCGCATCATCGACTGGTAGGCGCCGAGCAGCAGCTGCTGGCCGGTCTGGCCGCGCGCGTAGAAGGTGCGCGACACCTGCGCGCCTCCGAACGAGCGGTTGTCGAGGAGCCCGCCGTACTCGCGCGCGAACGGGACCCCCTGAGCCACGCACTGATCGATGATGTTGACGCTCAGCTGGGAGAGGCGGAAGACGTTGGCCTCGCGCGCGCGATAATCGCCACCCTTGATCGTGTCGTAGAACAGCCGCTGGACGCTGTCGCCGTCGTTCTGGTAATTCTTCGCGGCGTTGATGCCCCCCTGGGCGGCGATGCTGTGGGCGCGGCGGGGACTGTCGTGAATGCAGAAGCTCTTCACCTGGTAGCCCAGCTCGCCCAGCGAACTCGCCGCCGAGGCGCCCGCCAGTCCGGTGCCGACGACGATCACTGTGTACTTGCGGCGGTTGGCCGGGTTCACCAGCTTCGATTCGAAGCGGTGACGGTCCCACTTTTCCGCCAGCGCGCCGCCTGGAACGTGCGAGTCGAGAGTCATGATCTTCCGAGGGGCCTCGCC